>JACFNS010000107.1:0-6681 GCA_019454705.1 Taibaiella sp.
ATATTTCATGTAGTGCTGCCAGGATATATTGAGGGAAGAATAGGGGCGGGTGCGTACACTGCTCCATTCGATGGGGTACAGCAGGTAGTCCCTGTCCAGCGCCATTTGGCGCCACATAGTACGTATATCAAATGTTATAGCGTTATTCCTGTTCACATCCCAGTTGAGGCCCCCTTTGTGCGCCCATAGCCCGTCAAGCAGCCTGCTGTTGACCTGCAATTGCAGCTTGGGTGTGAAGCGAGTGACAGGCGACTCGTAATTAAAGTTATAATTAATCGCTACATACCTGTCGTACCAGCCTTCGTTAGCAAAACTCTGGTATTGTGTGTATTGCCCCACATGCGTATTCCACCATACAGTCAGGTGTGTTTTGTGCATGGTCTGCATATAGTTGCGGTTGATGTGTATGCCTGCTTTTATGCCATCTACCGGGTTCCACCACATGTCGGGGCGAATGAATGCCTGGTTGTGGTGACGGTCAGTCGGCGGGTTGACACCCATGTCAGGTTTTAACACTACCGCCTTTGGCGACAGGTGAAAATGACGTGTTTTGTAATTGTCCATGGCGTAGATGTCGGCCAGGCGGTGTGTAGTGTCTATCTCCACGTGTTTAATGCCGGAGGGTACCTGTACATGCGCTTCATAAGTTTTGTTCCAGCCGCCCCAGCCATACCATTTAGGTAATATTTTGGCATCTGTTTCTTTTTCAAACCATGTATTAGGTATGTGGTAGTTGTGTCTGCTGCCGTCGCGTGCTGTGATGGTGAAATCTATCGGCATCTGCATTTCGCCATGGCGCATGAATGATACCGCAAAGCTGTCGTTGCCCTTAATCTTTTTAATGCGTGTCACACCATAATCCAGCCGCTTGGTTGTTTCCAGCCATTGGTCGAAAAACCAGTTGAGATCAACGTTGGTGTAATGAATAATAGACGCACGAAAATCTTCGAAATAAGGGTGTGCGAAACGCCATTGGTGGAAGTAGTTTTTCATTGCGTCGGAGAACAACGTATCGCCCAATACATATTGCAGGTTGTAGAGCATAGATGCTGTCTTGTAATACACCAGTCCATATCCATTCTCGTGGTGCAGCGCGTTGCCAAAGTCGTTAGAGTGTGTATTGAGCGGCACTTCATTGCCATTGAGTGCATCGCGGATGTAGCTGTTATAAGCGCGCAAGTCCCTATAGGTGGTGGGGTAGTAGGCCAGTTTGCCAAACAGCTTTTTGGGGCGGCGGGATATGGTATCGCCTTCCAGCTTTACCAGCCCCCATGCTGTCAGAAATTGTGTAAAACCCTCATCCAGTGATGCACGGTAGGTTTCGTTATTACCTACCATGCCATAAAACCAGTTGTGCCCTATCTCGTGTATCAACAGCCCTTTGTAGCCGGGGTTGCTGCCGCCATCCAGGGTCAGCATAGGGTATTCCATACCATCGGCTGCATCAGCGGCTATCATCTTCGGGTATTCGTACATGCCGAAATCCTCAGAGAACATTTTGATGATTTTCTTTACATACTGTGCGGAGTTTTGCCAGCCGCTTGCATGCGGCTCTTGGGCCAGGCCCACACACTCTATACCATTCCAGTATTCGGTAGCTATTCGGTAGCTGGGGTCGGCAGTGAAGGCGAAGTCATGTACGTTATTGGCTTTGAAATGCCATACTTTGCGTTCTCCTTTTTTATAAGGAGTAATAATAGACGGCGCTTCATTCCATTTTTTGTCTTTGAAATTCTTCAGGTCCAGTTTTGCGCGCAACTCGTCAGGCAATACTTCTTTGCGGTTTTGCAATTCGCCTGTTGCCTCTACTACATAATTGGAAGGGAAGTCGAGCGATACATCGTAGCTGCCGAAGTCGGCATAAAACTCTTTGTTGAGGTGCTGGTGGGTATCCCAGCCAAACTTACGGTCATACACGCATATTTTAGGGAACCACTGTACGCCGTTGTAGTGCATAAAACCCCATGCATCGTACATCTTCATACGGCGGCGGGTACTGCCCATGTCCCAATAGGTAGTAAAACGCATATCGAAGGAAGTCTTGCCACCGGGCAGCAAAGGTTTGGGCAGGTATATTTTCAGGATGGTATTGTCCAGTTCCATTTCCACGTTCTGACCGTTGACGGTTATTTCTTCAACCACGCAGCCCAGGCCCTGAGCTTCGTAATTGCCCATGCGGGGTTTTACTTTATTAGTCCGTTCCAGTTCGCGCAGGTAAGAGCCTTTTATAAAGGCATTTTGCCACAAGTGGAAATATACATAATGCAGCGTATCGGGTGAGTTGTTCCAATAGTCGAGCCGCTCTGTGGCATTAATGGTGTGTTTCTCCTCGTCTATTTTTGCCTTAATGGAATAATGTACATCCTGCTGCCAGTAGGCGGCATCAGGTTTGCGGTTTTTCCAATAAAGCGGATTACTTTCTGAACGGTAATCATTTTGTGCAAATGCGTTCAGCGACCAGATAAGGGGGCAAAGCAAAAACAGTAGTTTTCTCATCATTATGACCATGTATAAGCCATGAAAATACGAATAACAACGGAGAGTAGAAATAACGCCTTATGAGGGATATAATAGCAAAGCACCCCAAATCCGGGGCGCTTTGCAGGAATTATAAAGCAAACTATTATTGTATGAGCAGTTTCTGTGTATTTGTCCCTGATTCTGTCTGTACGTTCAGGAAGTAGAAACCGGGGTGGATATCCTCAATGTTGAGGATGGCGTTAGCGTCCATCTTCACTTCCGACTGGTAAACTTTTTTACCGCTGATGTCGGTGATGTTGATATTAGCCATGCCTGCGGACAGGCTGGCCCAGTTGATATGGATAACATCTGTAGCGGGGTTGGGATATATATGAGCTATACTGTCATTTTGTTTTATGGATATATCGGTTGGCCAAAAGTTTATAACATCACTATATGTATTGTCACCACAATTATTAGTAACTTTAACAAACACAGTATATATACCAGGCGAGTTGTACGTGTATGTGTGATCTGCAAACCCTTTTATCCATCTCCCATCTCCCATAAAGTATTCTATTGAATTGTAATGGCTTCCTGTGTACTTGAATGTCACATCCAGCCCCTTAAGGGTATAAGTAAAACGTGGTTCCGGTATATTGGTACAGTTGCAATTGTTATGCCCGTATTTAGCAATGAACCAATCAGTGTTGCCCCCTACTTTAGTTAATGTATCACCTGTTACTATGACCTGATTACGTATTTGCCCACCTATGTATATATTATTTCTACTGTCACTAACAATATTAGTTACATATTCATTATTCCCTGTTGGTGATACAAGCTCATTAACGCCTAAAGCAATACCTGTTTGTGAGCTGAAACGTGCAATGAATATATTATACCCCGTGTTGGGTGGAAGATAAAAGCTATCAACATGACTAGCCCACTTTAACCAACGAGGATAATGGCCAGTTAAAACAACTTCACCACTGTTCCTACGGGCTACAGCAAGTCCTGTGCTGGCCGCATCAACATATGCTTCCGCAGCCCAAAGCAAGTTGCCATATTTGTTGAGTTTATAAAGTATTGGCGTACTACTGCCTGTACTTCTTTTGCCCGCATACCCGCAAAAAACTTCAGCAGTCTGCGGCGGTGTTATGTGAGGGGCGTCAGGTATTGTATTGCCAGCTAAATATATATCGCCATATTCATCTATCAAGGGGCGACTGTATATACCAGTATGGGTTTTATTGTTTTCCCTGTGCCATAAGTATTTTCCTTGTTCATTCAGGCATATCAGGAATTTCGCATGCTTTATATATTGATTACCGGCTATAATAGGTTTGCCGTTCCCTCCACCGGCAAGGTATATCAGTTTATTGATATAGTCACGAGCCATATAAGTTGATAATGCAGGCAAGGAATCTGCTTCAATGTCAATACCTCCCAAGAAGTGGCCGTTCCTATTGTATTTTAAAATACAGTTCAGTGTATCGGTAGCGACAAACCCATTACTGCCACCGTATACACCTGGTGGAATATTTGCTAGCCAAAATATATTCCCATTATCATCAACATCCATGTCAATGGTATAAGAAAAAGAGTAAAGAGAGTAGAAAGACAACGTGTCAGGTTGCGGGCTTAGTACCCATTTAAGTGAGCCCGATGTATCATATTTAATAAGGAACAGGCTTTGCTTGGGTTTAGCAATAGAGGAGTCTGAATCAATAAAAAAAGTATCATTATTAGCAATTACAGACATGCTTAAATACACGCCATCAATATTGTCTGTCCTTAAACTAAAACCATAATCTCCTCCGTTTGGAGTGCCTAGTATTTTACTCCAGCGAAAGTTGCCATTACAGTCAAAACTGGCGAGTGATACATCCCTATAACCTAAGCCATAGTGTAGATGCCCGTCTATATTTTGTTGGGGATATACTTGGTTTAGAATATACAAATTGCCATTCCTGTCTACCCCCATATCATATATTTCATCATCCTCAGATAATCCATCTGAGCTGATGCTTCCACTTCTCTTTCCCCATTCCCATTCTTGCGCATAAATATTAGTTAGGAATAGTAATAGCGGAATTAAGAGTAGGTTTTTTATCATGGAGTAAAAGATTAGAATATTATAAAAATAAAGAATGGCTACTGAAAAAGCTAAAAAAAGCCCCTATATAGAGGCTTTTCTTTTCATTATAAAGCAAATTATTATTGAATGAGCAGCTTCTGCGTATTGCTACCGTATTCTGTTTGTACGTTCAGGAAGTAGAAACCGGGGCGTATATTGCTGATATTGATGGCAGCGTTAACGTCCATTTTCACTTCTGATGTATGCACTTTCTTGCCGCTGATATCTGTGATGCTGATGGTAGCCATGTCGTTTGACAGCCTTCCCCAGTTGATGTTGATAACATCGGTAGCAGGGTTGGGATAAGCAGTGAATGATGCTTTATCATTGACATTGCCGATGCCTGCACTAATCGGTACAATTGTCTTCTGGCTGTGAGAGCGTTCGAAATTGATATCAAGATGCGCTGTGTGCGTCAATGAGATATTGATTGAAGCGGGCGTAGTGTTGTAGTTGATATTTTCAGGATGTACCGTGTAAGAACCAACAGGCACGTTGCTGAAGCTGTAATCACCATTGGCATCGGTTATCGCGTAAGCTACAGGTTCGTTGGCTGTGTTCAGCAGGAAGATGGTCATGCCTTCTATGCCATTGGCAGTGCCTTTGTTAGCACCCTGGGTTACATTGCCGCCTACAAAACCGGGACCTGCTGTTACAGTACCTGTTTTCAGGTATATGTGCTTGCCGGAAGTAGTGCCGCCGGTATGGGTAATGATGTTAGCATTGCTCCATAACAGGTCTGAGTCATGATAGGTGGGCACATAACCCGCTCCTGAAGTCTGACCGTTAAGGAGTTTGGCTTTGGTGCGATACTGTCCTGCAGCCTTATTCTGGAAATTGTATAAAGGATAGTAGGCCGGCTTTTTCTGAGAGTCAATAGCTGTCAGCAGGTTGGTACTGCTGTCGAATGTAATCAGCCATATCATCACACTGTCTGACACGTTGATTTGAGATGAGTCAAGGTAAACCATACCACTGATATTGTTGGGTGGCGTTACATTGATATTCACGCTATCAGATATACTGTCAATACATGTTGTAGTTCCTGCAGTATAGGTAGCTACCAGTTGTATAGTATAGCTGCCGTTGGCATAAGAATGGCTGGTGTTGGATTTGTTGGTCTTTGTAGTAGAGCTGCCATCTCCCCAGTAAATTTTGTAAGAGGCTGAAATGCCGCTGCCGGGGTTTGGCGTACTATTGTTGATAAGGGTTACTACACTACCGCTCACAGTCTTAGAGAATGCTGCCTTTACCGTATTGCAATTCAGGCTGCCGCCACCGTTGATAGTAAGATTTTTTGCGGTAGAGTCAACACAAGTTATATTGTTGTTGGAGTCGTGTGCTGTAACGTACAGTTTGATGGTATAAGTACCTCCTGAACTGTACACATGTGTTTGGTTTGACTTGCTGGAGGTAGCAGTGGGCGTACTGCCGTCGCCCCAGTTGATAAGATATTGCACAGACAGTTTGGGCCCGGCTACCGGCGTGCTATAGTTAACTAACACCCCTGTGTTACCGCCACTCACATATGCATTGAAACTCGCGTTTACATTGTTGCAATTCAGTGAAGCAGTAACGGTAATATTGGCACTGGCTGTATCCAGGCAGAGAATGTTATTGATAGAATCCAAAACCTGGGTGTACATGGTAACTGTATAAGTGCCTGATGTATTGTAGGTATGAGTGACATTATTGTTGTTGCCGGTAGTTGTGGTGGTATTATCTCCCCAGTGAATGTTATAAGTGGTGTAGATATTTGTGGTAGAAGTAGGTACGCTGCTATTTGTTAATGTTACTACAGCACCACTGGCGCTAAGGCTGATAGCTGAGCTCACATTATTGCAGTTGAGCTGAGCAAAGCCCGGTACTGCCAATAATGCCGCGAACATAAAGAGTAGTAGATTTCTCATAATATTCATTGTTTTAAAGGATTTTCAATCGTTTTGTTATGACCTAATGACGCAGGGTTATAGAATAGTGTTAGTACCGGGCATAAAAAAACCGCTCATTGAGAGCGATTTTTTATCATGTATTGTTTCTTTTAATTGATAGTTACGGTTGCCACCTTGTTATCAGTCATC
>JACFNS010000107.1:6699-7680 GCA_019454705.1 Taibaiella sp.
TACAGGGGCTTTAGCAGCCTCATGGCCGTTGCCATTGATGCTGGCAAGGGTAGGTGCAATTACCAGGGCCACGATAGACATCAGTTTAATCAGGATGTTCATTGAAGGGCCTGAAGTATCCTTGAAGGGGTCGCCCACAGTATCACCTGTTACAGACGCTTTGTGTGGGTCTGATTTCTTATAATAAGTCTGGCCGCCTATATCCACGCCTTTTTCGAATGATTTTTTAGCATTATCCCATGCGCCACCTGCGTTGTTCTGGAACATTCCCATCAGCACACCACTTACAGTAGCGCCTGCCAGCATACCACCCAGCGCCTCGGGGCCTACCAGGAAGCCTACCAGCAGCGGGGCCAGTATAGTTATCATGCCGGGCAGTACCATTTTCTTGATAGATGCCTCGGTAGATATAGCAACGCATTTGTCGTATTCAGGCTGGCCTTTACCTTCCAGTATGCCCGGTATTTCGCGGAACTGGCGGCGAACTTCCTCCACCATGCTCATGGCAGCCTCACCCACGGCCCGTATAGCCAGCGATGAGAAGATGAAAGGTATCATACCACCCACGAACAGCATAGCCAGTACTTCAGCTTTATATATATCTATACCCTCTATACCTGCAACACCTACATAAGCCGCAAACAGCGCCAGAGCAGTCAATGCCGCAGACGCGATAGCGAATCCTTTGCCTGTAGCGGCTGTTGTGTTACCCACGGCATCCAGCGCATCGGTTTTTTCACGTACTTCACCTGGCAGTTCACTCATTTCAGCAATACCACCTGCGTTATCAGCAATCGGGCCAAAGGCATCAATAGCCAGCTGCATAGCCGTAGTAGCCATCATACCTGCTGCGGCTATTGCCACACCATACAGGCCCGCCATTTCGTAAGAACCCCATATACCACCTGCTAATACCAGTATTGGCAGAAACGTACTTTCCATACCTATTGCCAGGCCACCGATAACGTTGGTAGCATGACC
>JACFNS010000108.1:0-1315 GCA_019454705.1 Taibaiella sp.
CCCCCCAATTGGACAATGAAACCGTAATATAAAGATCTGGTGATTTTGCGGCACGAGTTGGAATACATACACAAATCCAATAAAAAAACTACTCTGGTCAGCACCATGACGCTGAAGGGTGAAAATGCCCGGCACTCTGCTATGGCAAAAACAGTAGGCCTGCCTATGGCCATACTTACCCGCCTGGTGCTTACCGGCAAAGTAAAACCGCCTGCAGGTGTATGCATACCCAATATGCCATCGGTTTATCGCCCTGTACTGGCCGAGCTCAGCGAACACGGCATTACATTTAAGGAAGAAATAGACTGATGAAACGCCAATTCAAAAGTGATAATCTACAGTAACTGCCTACTGTAAATGGTCAACTGAATTATTCCTTCACCACCCTGCCTGCCACTACACCATTCACCCTCCCTATATACAAAAATCAGGGCCGCCTGCCCCGCCCAATGCGTGGGTCATGTCGAACGCAGAGAGACATCCCCTGAACGTTAGTAATGTAGCTACACAGCAGCACATAAGGGGATGTCTCAATCGCTCCGCTTCTTCGACATGACGACCCTGATTTTTTTTATTCTTTCACTAACCTGCTTATATAACTATCATTTACTTTAATGATATATACCCCACTCACAAGCCCGCTCATATCTATTTGCACACTAACACTGTCGCTATACCCTGTAAGTAACTTTTGGCCTAATAAATTAAAAATTTCCACTTTTTCAATTCTTTCAGTCGAAGTTATTGTGACATTGTCTTTCACCGGGTTCGGATAAATCTTAAAATTCTTGTTGTTAACCACATCAACCACTCCCGTAAACGCCGTGGTGATGCAATTGCTCATAGCCGTATCAGGCACTGCACATTCGTAGCTGCTCTTCAGCACTACGCATATATCCTCGTTATCGTTCAGTGCGTTTACCACTACACCCCAAGTTGCACCTGTGGCACCTGTTATGTCCTGCCCGTTGCGCTTCCACTGGTATTCAGGCGCTGTGCCCCCATGTGTAGGCGTAGCAGTAAAGGTCACCGTCAGCCCGCCGTTCCACGGGGGTATGTTGTCGGCGTTTATGGTTACTGTGGGACTGAGTATCGGCTGTACGGTCATAGTGATAGAGTTGCTTATCACTGGCTCAGGGCAACCTGTAGCAGCCATAACCTTTGCTGCTATCGCATCGCCATTGTTCAGGTTAGATGTTTTTAAGGTAGAATTGGTAGCACCTGTAATATCCACACCGTTTTTCACCCATTGGTATTGCGGATTGATGCCCGCGTTGTTGGGAAAAGCGACGAATTGCGCAGTATCGCCGGTACA
>JACFNS010000108.1:1325-4927 GCA_019454705.1 Taibaiella sp.
TACAGATACTAATGGGTGTCAGCGGAGCTATGTTTACACTTGCTGACTGGCTGACTACCACCGAAGTTACAGCAGTATCGCTGCAACTGCCTAGTGTCACCGTTACCGTATAGGTACCCGCATCGCTCAGTTGCACATTGGGGCGGGTTACGTTTTGGGTATTGTAATTATTAGGGCCTGTCCAGGCATAGCTCACACCACCGGTAGTGCTGGATGATGTGAGTAACAAAGTATCGCCCGTACATAGCCCGCCGTTATTGCCTGCCGTTACGTTCTCGGGAGTTTGAGTCACTATAACGCTTACTGTATCTTTTACCATACAGCCATTGCTGCTTATAGTTATGTAGTAGTCTCCGTTATGGGCTACAATAGTATTGGCTATAATGGTATCATCATCGCCGGAGGTGAAACTACCCGGTCCCGTCCATGAGTAGGTTGCACCGGTGGTAGTGCTGCCACTGTTCAGCTCAAGCGTATCGCCGCTGCACAGGGGGCTGTTGCTGCCTGCAGTTACATTGGCGGGTATATCCTTCACCTGTACACTTGTCACTGTATCGCTTCTCGAACAGCCATTCAGTATTGCCTTGACGATGTACATACCGGCAGCGGCGGCGGTAGGATGAATTATTATCGGATTTTGTTGGCTTGAAGTAAAGCTGTTGGGGCCGGCCCAACTGTAATTTACGCCGCCGGTCACAGTTGTCGCACTTAGTTTCAGTGTATCATTGGCGCAAACAGGCGAATTAGAACCGGCAGACGGTGGAACCGGCAGCGGTTTTATTGCAACCTGTACAGTATCATAGTCATAGCATCCATATACTGCTGCCTTAAGGATATATTGAAAAGTTCCGTAGGTGTCAATGACAGGTATAACATTACTGTCAGAAGAAGAACTGTAATTCATTGGCCCCGTCCAGGCATAAGATACCCCTGGAGTCACACTGGATGAATATAGTCTTAATGTGTCGTACCGGCATACAGGCGCGTTTGAAGATGAAGTCAGGGAATCAGGAAATGCAATGCCAATCCCAATCTTTTTCGTTTGGACGCAAGGGGTAATTACCGGGTTGGTAGAAACGATACGTATCTTATAGTTACCGCTCTGCAGTATATTGTTAGGTATAGTGCAGTTAATAGTTCCCGTACCGGTAGCGGCCACAGTCCCAATTGTGATGGGATTAACAAAACTTCCGAACGTATCTGAAAGCTGAACCGAGAATACATTCCCGGGTTTAAATTGTTTGGTCACTATGTACTTCATTGGCACAGACTGTCCTTTGCAAAAAAGTGTATCCTTAAAGGGTTGTTCAAGGAATACGTTTGTGTCTATGGAGAATTTATACAGGCACAAATCCCTATTGCCACCAAACATCGTTTGATGAGCCCCTGTAGTTGCTATGCCTGCGGTTGCTTGTGTAAAGCCGGCCACATACACATCATTCTCTTTATAGGTTGCTATTGACCCTCCATACGAATAGTTATTACCGCTAAATACTTTAGATAAGTAAAGACTGCCACTGCTGTCGAATGATGCAAAGAACATACAGTGCAGACTACTGTAGGATGGAATGAACTGGTTAAAACAAGGGTCAAGTCTTGTACTGTCATATAGTGCCGCCCCTCCGATAAAGACATGACCATTTTGATTAGTAGTTATATCCAAATAATTTTCATTACCGACATAGCCTTTAACAACTGTTACATACTGGCCCCATACCCGGTTACCATTGGTATTAAATTTCACCAGGAACAATTCATCAACATTTGATATACCGCTTGGGACAGGATACTTGCTCCCGGGGCTCGAAATGCTGTCAGAACTTTCGGTTACTGCTGATAAATATACATTATTCCAGTTGTCAACAGTTATTTTGGGCAGCACTTCAACATCGCTTCCTCCATAAAAAGTACCCCATTCCCTTGTTCCTGAAGAGTTGAATTTTGCCACGAATACATCAGTCTTATATGACAAAGGCAAAGTCGTGCCGTTGGTTAGGTCATAACCATTTATGCTGGCTATCCCGGTATCGCTGGAAGTTTGACCAGTAATAAATAACGTGCCGTTATTACCGGTTGCAACATCAAAAATATAGTCTTCGCCTGCACCTCCGTAATAGCTGGCCCAAATACGCTGGCCGTTATGATTAAATTGCGCAACAAAACCATCGTTCCTGTCACTGCCACTATAACCGGTACCGGAGATGAATGATGGTTGATGCGAATTTGCGCTAGCTATTCCTGTATCGCTAAGGGTCAACCCGGCAACATATATATAAGAGGAATCGCCGGTAATCCCTTTGATGTCGTCGTTGTCGTTACCACCATAGTATGTGCCCCATAGTCGTTGTCCTGCCGAGTTGAATTTAACGAAGTATCCATCCCAATGTTGTGTCCCCAGGTACGGCGGTGTAAGTGTGGCTTTATATGCGCCGGTGGTTGCAATACCATTGCCGGCCTTGGTATCACCACCGAAATAAACATTATCATAGGGATCAATATATAAATCTGATATTGTCATTCCGCCCACGCCACCATAATATGTGCCCCATATCCTTGTTCCTGCACTATCAAACTTAACTATGAAAACATGAGCGTATGTGCTGGTGGTTAAGGTGTCCATATATGCACCGGTTGTTGCAATATTCGAGTTTGAGTTGGTAAGTCCGGCAAGGTATAGATTGCCATTATTGTGTGTACGCACTTTAGGGTCACCTTCGAAACCACTTCCCCCGTAATACGTCGCCCACTCGAGTGCAGGGTCTATTACCAGGGTGCCGGTATAGTTGCCTATGTCAAATGTCAGTGTATTGCCCGATAGTTTGTAGGCGGAGGCAACAGCCTCTCCCGCCCCCGCTATGTAGCTGTATGGGGCTTCTTCTGTTATGCTGCCGTAAGGTGTTGTAGCTACCAGGGACCTGCCCGAACCGCCTGCCGGGGCGGGGCCATCTGCTAACTTCAGTTCAGTTGCCCCCTCGTACCGCAGTTGTATATCAGCCGGGTTGCCGCCTGGGTGTACGATGAAGTCGTATTTAATCCCACGCGAGTAAGCCCCCTCTAAATCTCCCCCCAGGGTGGAGACTTTACCAATTCTGTCCCCCTCTTGAGGGGGTAAGGGGGAGGGACTCGCGCCGGGCACTCCCGCCGTATAAAAAACAAGGTCAATATTCTTATAAATGTCTTTATAAATTACTCTCTGAAAACCATTTGCCCTTACACCATTTTCACCTGTATGTGCCAGGTAGTAATTTTCATAATACCCCGTCGGCTCTTCAAATATCACCTGCGCGTTTTTGTTGGCACCCACCAGCTTTACGTCCATGCGGTAGATTTGGATTTCAGATTGTTGATTTTCGATTTTGGATATGGGATTCTTTTGGCTTTTTACTTTTGAATTTTGACTTTGCGCAGCCACCCACTGGTAATGCAACTCCCCATCTCCTACAAATAGCACCACCCCATTAGCTTCTACCTTTGCATCAACATCCCTCCGCACCACCCCATGCTGGTCAGTTATCTGGCCTTTGTTTTCTATGAATTGTGTGACATTGTTTGTACCCGGTACAGTGGTTTCTCTTGCATCAACACTTGTAGTCGAAAGAAGA
>JACFNS010000108.1:4937-7657 GCA_019454705.1 Taibaiella sp.
GGGTATGCCTCATATGCGGAACTTGTGATATTAAAGATAATCAAAATAGACAAAATCTGCTATACCACATAAGAACCCCTTGGCATATAGATACTACAGTTCATACAGAAAATAAAATTTGCTATTTCATACTAAATAACGTATATTTGCTATTGTATTTCCGGCTACCCTTCCCTATCAATTCGCGAATTAATGAACGTAAATCCAACTCCTGAAATACTAACAGCCATAAAAGAACCGCCATGCCACCCACACTAAAAAGACATAAGAACCATATTCTATCCCTCCGCATCCACGGGGGGATTTTTATTTCAGCCATTTTCCCGGAAAAAACATGCGCAGGGTTAACAAAAGTTAACAAACCTGTTATAACTAATTTTAAATCATCACATTATAAAACCATAAGATTGCTTTCAAATAAACCCGCCAATGCAATAGTTAACAAAATCTGTTGTTTTCAATCAATAACCCAATGCATCTTATTAAGTTTTTATCCTATTACCGTATTAACCTATTACCTTATTAACATATTATCCTATTACCGCATTAACCCACTACCTTTGCACATTCTGATGACAACAACCGATATAGATAACGAATGGGACGACACCACCGATGAGGATGGTGATATTGAAGAAATAGGAACAGACGAAGCTCCTGCCGAACGCCTGCGCATTGTTACCGACAGGCGGCAGGAACCCCTGCGTATAGACAAGTTCCTGATGAACCGCATAGAACATGCTACACGCAACAAAATACAACAAGCGCGGGATGCCGGTTTTATCATTGTCAATGGCAGCCCTGTAAAGTCCAATTATAAAATACACCCGGGAGATGAGATTGTGGTGTTTGAAACCCGAAGTGCCGAAAGCACCGAAGTTATACCCGAAGACATACCCCTGAACGTGGTGTTTGAAGATGATGAACTGATGATCATCAACAAGCCCGCGGGCATGGTGGTACACCCCGGCAACGGCAACTATCGCGGCACCTTGGTCAATGCACTGGCTTTTTACCTCAACAAAGAAAACATTGACACCACCGTCCTGCCCCGCGTGGGCCTGGTGCACCGTATAGACAAAAACACCAGCGGGCTGATAGTCATCGGTAAAACCGAACAGTCGATGACTAAGCTGGCTGCACAGTTCAAAAAGCATACCGTCCACCGCAGATATATTGCCCTGGTTTGGGGCGATGTGCAGGACGATGAAGGCACTATCATAGCACATATCGGCCGCGACCAGCGTCACCGCAAGCAGATGGCCGCCTTCCCCGATGGGGAGCATGGCAAGGAAGCCATCACCCATTACAAAGTGCTGGAGCGGTTCAATTATGTGACACTGGTGGAACTGAGGCTCGAAACGGGCCGCACCCACCAGATACGCGTGCACATGAAGCACATCGGCCACCCCCTGTTCAACGACAGCACCTACGGTGGCGACAGGATTGTAAAGGGCACTGTATTTACCAAGTACAAGCAGTTTATAGACAACTGCTTTAAAGTACTGCACCGCCACGCCCTGCATGCCAAAGAGCTGGGCATGAAACACCCTGCTACAGGTGAGTGGATACAGTTCGATTCAGAACTGCCTAAGGATATACAGGAAGTAATTGAGAAATGGCGCACCTACACATCGGGCATGAACCGCCAGTTAAAAGAGCGTATGAAAGGGTAAAAATTACCATATAAAATATTAAACAAATATATACAAGTCTTAAAACATGATTATTAACCATGTGTGCGGAAAAAACAGTTAAAATACCCTGCATCATACTGCTTTAATCAGTTTTAAATCATAATTTTGTTAGAATCAGTTTTTAAAAATACAATACGATAAAACATGTCTTTGTTAGCAATTAACCCCGTTTTTTTGATTTCGATGCCTAGTGGTGGCGAGTGGATAACTATCCTCATCGTAGTAATAGTGCTGTTTGGTGGCAAGAAAATTCCCGAACTGGCGCGCGGTATAGGCAAAGGTATCCGTGAGTTCAACGACGCCAAAAAAGGTGTTAAGGACGAGATCGAATCGGGTATGAAAGAGAGCGAAAAGCCTATTAAATAATATCCACACCGATAGCATTATTCGACTTTTTTTACTTTTTTTATAGCTATTAATTTTTTTAACCCATGTCTTAGGCAAGGCAACTAGAATTTTTTGTACGAGAGAATGCGTTTAAACGGCTTATTACTTTTACCTGTTATAATGTTCACTACTTTCGGCACATCGCTGTCGCAAAATCTGGACAATAGCTTCTACAAGTATAAAAGCGATACCATCGTTATCAGGAAAGGTGTAGACCCCAAGCTTTACGCCGCCAATATCGAAGCCGCTAAACCAAAAACGTACAAACATGTGCCTTATGCTATAGATACGGCTTATTTTGGCAATAAAATAAGTACCATCACCGGCTATACTGAAAAATACCTCAGGTCGCACAACCGTACGCTAACTACCGTAAAGGAGCGATCTCAAAAGGTTTTTCCGCTCATAGACGCTGTATTGGAAGAAAACAAGCTGCCTAAAGAATTAAAATACCTTGCAGTTATCGAGTCTGCACTCAACAATCAGGCTCGCTCGCGCGTGGGTGCCGTAGGCCCCTGGCAGTTCATGTCTTATACCGGCAAGGAAATGGGCCTGGTGGTGAACAAAAACCGCGACGACCGTAAGGATTGGATGCGCTCTACCAAGGCCGCCTGCAAATACATGATGAAGCTGTAC
>JACFNS010000109.1 GCA_019454705.1 Taibaiella sp.
ATAGGCTGAATAGCAAACCACAAAGGCCCTAATACAGTTTGCTTATAAAATGCGACAAAGTCTCTCTTTACCAACAGAAAAACGAGATCGCGATATCGCCATATTTCCTTGAGGTTGATTTCAAGCAGCCCCTGTTTCGGTTGAATTACCAGGCTCCAGTTATTGGTATTACTATTCATTTAAAAAGTTGAACAAATTTAAACTAAAGTTGTGAATGTTTCTGCGTAGACTTGTTTGACACCATCACGTAATTCAATCTGTGGCCTCCACCCCAGGTTATTAATCTTTGTATTGTCCATCAGTTTGCGCGGCGTGCCATCGGGTTTCGAGGCATCCCATTTCAGCTCACCTTCAAACCCTGTCACCTCTTTTATCATCTCTGCAAGGCCTTTTATACTGATCTCTGTACCAGAGCCAACATTTATATGTCCCGATTCATTATAATGCTCCATAAGGAAAACACAAGCTTCCGCCAAATCATCAACATGAAGAAACTCTCTCAATGGCGAGCCTGTCCCCCATATCTCCACAAACTGCTCATTATTGAGCTTTGCCTCGTGAAACTTTCTTAACAAAGCGGGTAATACGTGTGAATTATTAAGGTCATAATTATCATTAGGGCCATACAGGTTAGTAGGCATAGCTGAAATAAAGTTGCAGCCGTATTGGGCGCGATATGCATCACACATCTTTATGCCTGCTATTTTGGCTATAGCATACGGCTCATTGGTAGGTTCAAGCAACCCTGTTAACAAGGCGTCCTCTTTCATGGGTTGCGGTGCCAGCTTAGGATATATGCAAGACGAGCCGAGAAACAGAAGTTTTTTTACACCTTGCCTGTACGATGCATCAATGATGTTATTCTGTATCATCAGGTTATCGTATAGGAACTCGGCCTTGTAAGTATTATTGGCTAATATGCCGCCAACTTTAGCAGCTGCCAGAAATACATATTCCGGCCTTTCCTGTTCAAAAAAAACATTAACAGAAGCCTGGTTACGCAAGTCAAGTTCTGCAGAAGTCCGGCAAACAAGATTAGTAAAGCCTGAATCTTCCAGCTTACGTTTTATTGCACTGCCTACCATTCCTCTGTGGCCGGCTATGTATATTTTGCTATTCTTCTCCATTAGGCTATCAATCGTGCTGCTGGATAAATACATACCCGGCATCTTTCAATAATTTTTCTTTGGTGAAGGCCTCAACATCTGCCGCTACCATTTCCTTTACCAGCTCAGGTAGAGTACACTTAGGCACCCAGCCTAATTTCTCATTCGCCTTGGTGGCATCTCCTATCAGCAAGTCCACCTCAGTAGGGCGGAAATACTTAGAATCGACACACACTACCTCCTGCCCTACTGACATATTGCCTGCATTATCGCATTTAGTGATAACTCCTCTTTCATTAACACCATCACCTTTGAATTCAACTTCTGCTCCTACTTCTGCAAAAGCCATCTTTATGAAATCCCGAACCGTAGTAGTTTTTCCTGTTGCTATTACAAAATCTTCAGCTTGCTCTTGCTGTAACATCAGCCACATCGCCTCCACATAATCCTTTGCGTGGCCCCAGTCCCTTTTGGCATCAAGGTTGCCTATATAAAACTTGTCCTGGAGACCCAATGATATTTGTGCAACGGCACGGGTGATTTTCCTGGTAACGAAAGTTTCTCCCCTTAAGGGGCTTTCGTGGTTAAATAGTATACCGTTGCAGGCGTACATATTATACGCCTCCCTATAATTTACTGTAATCCAATAACCATATAATTTAGCTACGCCATACGGTGAGCGTGGATAAAAGGGCGTTGTTTCTTTTTGCGGTATTTCCTGCACCATGCCGTATAGCTCCGATGTGGAAGCCTGGTATATCCTCACCTTATCGGTCATGTTCAATAGCCTTACAGCCTCCAGTATTCTCAATGTACCAACGGCATCGGTATTAGCGGTGTACTCAGGTGTTTCAAAACTCACTTTAACATGGCTCATTGCTCCGAGGTTATAAATTTCATCGGGCTGTGCTTCCTGTATTATCCTGATTATGTTAGTGCTGTCTGTCAGGTCGCCGTAATGAAGAATAAAATGCCTGTCCCTTACATGTGGGTCCTGGTACAAATGATCTATCCTGTCGGTATTAAATAGTGAACTTCTCCGCTTTATACCGTGAACAATATATCCTTTTTTTAATAATAACTCAGCAAGATATGCGCCATCTTGCCCGGTTATTCCTGTTATCAAAGCTACTTTCCCCATGTTATACTAATATTAGTATTCTTTAAAAGGCTTCAGCAGGAAGCAATAAAATCTTCGAGACGTTGCCTATACTTTTCAAATGAAAAATTACCAAGTGTTTTACGCCTGATATCTAACCGTTCCTGCACATTATCCCTGTCACTCATTTCAAGGTGTCGCAAGATTGCACTCTTTATATCTTCTGTACTATCTGGGTTGACTAATGTACCCAACTCTCCGTTAACAAGCGCATCAACACTACCATCAGCATTGCCTGCCACTACCGGCAACCCACATACTAATGCTTCAATAAACACAATTCCAAATCCTTCCTTTTTGCTGGGCATTATAAATACGTCTGCCATCCTGTAATGGTCTACCAATTCACCCTCGTCAATGTACCCTGCCAATAATACATGCCCTTCAAGGCTGTACTGTTTTATCAATTCATCTATACGCTGTTTTTCAGCAGTATCATATTTGCCTGCTATTACGTATTTTATATTCTTGTGTTCTTTTACAAGTTCCCCCATCGCCTCTATTACCCTATCATATCCCTTAAACAACTCAGTAGATGAAAGTCTGGTCAATGTGTATATAACAAAATCCGTTTTTTCAATACCATACCGTTTATCCAATGTATCAATAGCTGTCACATCAGACGGTATGGGGAAGAATGGATCAATAGTATTGGGAAAAACTTGTACCCTGTCACTTAGAACATTATGCAATTCAATAAGCTTGGACTTCGTAAAATTACTTACCGAAAAAATCTTGTCAACAATACCGAGAATCTTTGCCCTCGCGCCGTTTAAAGGACGCCAAACATCTATGCCGTGTGTAATAAGCACCACTTTCTTAAGAGGGAACATTTTTTTGATCAGCACACCCACAACCGCCATATTTATATGGCCTAAAAAAATGATGTCAGATTTTCTTGCAGCTAAAATACTTTGCACAACAAAAGCCGGCTTGTTTGTTCCGAATCCCTTGTATTTTTTTGAAGAATAATATCTTTCGTCGACAACGATATCATATGCGGAGATTGAGCGGCTTTCCACGATCCCCATATCATCCAGTTCAGACAAGGCCTTAAGAAAACATTTATTGAAACGCTCAATGCCCCCGGTTTTCGAGAATGTGGTAAGGTTAAGAAATAATACACGCTGCTTCAATCTGCTACTGCTATTTTCAGTTGGTTTATGATATGGCTTCGCCACCGTCAGTCACATCAGCTGTGCAACGACCTGTTCTAACCTGAACAATAATCCTGCGAAGCCGACAACTGTAATTGTTGACTGTTGAGAGTCTTCACAGGGTACCCTGGGTTTACTTATTCTTTCGCTTCGATTTTACCAACCCTTTAAACCTTCCCCTCAGCTTATCCATGAATGTCTTTTCCCGTTGGTAATAGCCTGAGCCATGTTCGCCATAGCCATAGCCGTAACCGTAGCCGTAACCGTAGCCGTAACCGTAGCCGTAACCATAACCGTAACCGTAGCCGTATGAATATCCGCGGTTATATAGAACATCGTTTATTACAAAGTTAATTTTGGGTATTCTGCCTGTTCTTTTCAGGTCGTTGGCCAGTTGTATCTGCTGCTTGAATGTATAACCCTGTCTTACTATATATAGACATGTGTTGGCAAAGCGATTAAGCAATACCGCATCAGTAACCAGCCCAGCAGGTGCTGTATCTACAATAATGTAATCAAACTCCTGCTGCAGCCTGGCAAACATGTCGTCCACTTTCGACATCATCATCATTTCTGCCGGGTTGGGCGGTATATGGCCGGAAGGAATAACAAATAGGTTGTCATCTATGCCTGATGGAATAATAATGTCATCTAGTCCGTATTGCCCAATTACATAACCGGATATACCCGTTGATTTATCAATACCCAGATGCTTCGAAATTTTAGGTTTCCTCAAGTCAAATTCAATCAACACTACTTTATTTCCGGAAATGGCGAATGTCATTGCCAGGTTGATGGCTGCAAAAGATTTACCCTCACCACTCATACTGGACGTAAGTAAGATTGTTTTATCCTCTGCCCGTGGTAATAGGAACTGGAGATTCGTCCGCAGTGCCCTGAACTGCTCTGACAATGCCGTATTACTATTTCTTTTCACTGCCACTTGGCTCTCCCCTTCTTTGTAGTGGCCTATTTCAGCCAATATCGGAATATCAGAATTTGCCTCGATATCGCTCTTTGCAATGATTTTATTGTTCAGTAATCTACGTACTGAGAAAAATATCATAGGAATAAGAAAACCAATCAGTAATGCTCTGTTTTTAATTTTACCCGCATTGGGAGAAATGGCCCCCATGTTTCTCGCTTCATTCAGAACAGTTACATTAGCTGTAGTAGCTGCTTTGGTCACAGCTGTCTCTTCTCGCTTTTTCAACAGCAACAAATACAACTGTTGTTTTATTTCCTGTTGCCTCGCTTTTTCCAGGTATAATCTTTCCTTAAGGGGTACTTGCCTTATTTGCTGGTCTACTTGTCCTGTTTTTTCTTTAAGTTCTTTAATTCTTACACCCAGGCCCTCCTTGATTGAAGCCAAGTTATTTTCAATAAGTATTCTGGTACGATCAAGTTCCTTGTCTATTGCGATAATTTGAGGAGCCTCATCATTAAGGGTTGCTCCCTTTCTCTCTCGTTCTGCAAGCAATGAATTATAAGCAGATAATACAGCGTTTAGCGACTCATTATCGATAAAAAGAGTAGTAGGCACTAATTCATGGTCTCTCGCTGCTTTCCTTACATTAGCCTCCAAAGCTTTAATAAGTTCCAATCTCACCTCTAATTCAGACAGTTCTATAAAGAACTGATTAGTTTTACTAAATAGTAATTCAGATTGAGTTTCAGGAGCAGTAAAATTGTAATCTTTTTTAAACCTCTCTATGCCTTCTTCTACCTCGCCAAGTTCAAATTCCACACTGTCAATGCGGTCATTTATGAATTGTATTACATTTTCCGCCTGCTTGTTCTTTTCCTCTACATTCGCCACCATATACACACTTACAAGGGTATTCACGATATCAATACCTCTCTGTGGTAATACATCCGTAGCATATATATGAACAGAGTTATCCATTTTATCAGGACGTTCAAGCCTAACAGCACTGTGAAACCCCCTGGCTGCAGCAATAGGGTCGATTATACTAACCTCGTACTCTGCACCATAGTGGATGGGATAGCCGGTTTTGGTCAAGGTCACAGTGCCAAAAGGCAGATTCAACTCCTTATCCAACTTTCCGTTTTCAAATTTGTCCGTACCGCCAGACTTATATTTGAAACTACCATCCTTTTCAAAAACGATGATATAAGAATAACTTATATCTACCGAATCAAGTACAGTACTACTTGCCTGCAGGATAAATGGATTTGTGCCGTAAAATTCGGTTGTCTTAAAGCGACCGTATTCGTAATACCTTACGTTCAACCTTAGTTTTGTCACTACCTCCCTCATCAATTCATTTTTCTTGAAGGAGCGCATCACATTGTTGATATTGTCAGAACTGTTTTTTCCATAACCTAATTCAGAAAGTATCTGTGCTTCCTGAGAAACTGTAGAATTGGAGCTTTTGTCCTGAACCAAGATTTCATTACCCACCTGGTAGACAGGTGTTGTATAGCGCAGATACAAAAAAGCAATGGCATAGGCTATCGTCATACTAGCCACAAACCAAGGCCATGTTGCCAATATGGTGGTAAATATCCATTTCAGGTTGAGGACACTGCCTTCAGTTTCACTACTGCTGTTGTCGGTATAGGGAGTCGTTGTATTATTAACATTATTGTTTTCCATTCACATATAATTATTACGCAATACCAATATAAGGAAAGGTTGGTATATAGTTGACAACAACATACCCACCTTTATATTATCATATAACTCTTTGAAAATCTTTACTGATACTGGTTTCTTATATACAATATTGCGTGCAAAAGTAGTTTAAAAAAACAACAGTTTATACTGTGTGTATTAACTAATTTGAAATTCTCCGAACAATTAAATTATTTTTTCACACATGCATATTGCGCTATAATTGCAAGAATTGTAGTTTCATTAAATATGCCTGACTATTGAAACAGGATATCTATCTTTGAAGACATATCAGAGTCTGTAACCTAATGGCCAGCTATAGAAATTATAGGGGAAGGATCTTAGTAAAACTGGAGCAAATAAGGACAAAATATGTCCGCCATAGGAATTTCATTATATTTATAAGTTTTATAATAGGAATTTTATCTGCTTTAGCAGCGGTATTCTTGAAAATGCTAGTGGGTTTCGTGGAACATCAGGCATCCAGATTAAATAATTTCATGGATAGTAACTGGCTCACAGCACTTTTTCCTTTACTTGGTGTCGGCATGTCTTTCATATTGCTCAAACGCATATTCAAAGGAAGGTTGAGCAGGGGGGTGGGGTTTATCCTTAATGCAATTCTTACAGAGAAAAGCCGCATTGGCATCCAGCACACATTCGGGCATATTCTTACATCGGCCGTTACCGTGGCAATGGGGGGCTCAGTAGGGCTGGAAGCACCAATTGTAGCCACAGGTAGCGCCATCGGTTCCAATACGGCCCGCGACCTCAGGCTTTCACATAGGGACACCACCCTGTTATTGGCCTGTGGTGCTGCAAGCGGTATCGCAGCTGTATTTAACAGCCCTATAGCAGGTATTATATTTGCCCTGGAAGTATTGTTGCTTGACTTTAATATACCCTTTTTTATACCATTACTTATTTCCACAGCTACAGCTACAGTTGTATCTCAAGTTCTATACGCTGAAAAGTTTTTTGTGTATAATATCGTTGCATGGGATATATCTTCTATTCCATTCTATATCCTGCTGGGTATTGGTTGCGGCCTGGTATCGGTATATACTACCAACATTGTAGAAAAAATAGAAGGGCGTTTCAGCAAAATGCCCTTGAATACCCGAACATGGCTGAAAGGTGGTTTACCGCTCTGTTTATTAATATTTATAATCCCACCATTATACGGAGAGGGCTATAGCCTGGTAACTGCTCTTCTCAACGGTCAGACCACCCCGTTGACAAGCCACTCCATTCTTAACCAATTGGGCAATACCCATATTGCAGTAATAGGGATGTGTGTATTAATAATACTCTTCAAGTCAGTTAGCGCAGCATTAACCGTAGGTGCCGGGGGCAATGGTGGCGTGTTCGCTCCATCATTAGTCATAGGCGGTGTATCAGGTTTCATATTTTCCTATATAGTTAACCTCACCCCCTATTTTGACATTAAAAGCCCCAACTTTATAGTAGCAGGCATGGCCGGCGTTCTCGCAGGCGTAATGCATGCACCCCTTACTGCTATATTCCTCCTGGCGGAAATAACAGGGGGGTATACCTTGTTCATCCCGTTAATG
>JACFNS010000110.1 GCA_019454705.1 Taibaiella sp.
ACATATTGGTTTTGAGCTGTGCCAGCTTTTCAGCATTATCACCCTTTATGTTGATAATGGTTTCAATAGCTTTGATACCCGCTTCATCTATACCGCGCTCCTGCAATTCTTTTGTCACTCCCTCCCAGCCTATCTTATCCATTTTGTCCAACGCAATGGTTATATCCATCATTTTTTCGGGTGCACCGCACAACTCAGATAAACCCGCCAGTATTTTCCGGCTGTTGATTTTTACAGTTACCTGCGGCAGACTCAATTGATGAAAGGCCTCGCGATAAATACTCAGCAACTCCGCTTCGTTGATTAAGGAAGTACTACCCACCACATCACAATCGCATTGCCAAAACTCGCGATAACGCCCTTTCTGAGGGCGGTCGGCGCGCCATACAGGCTGCATCTGGTAACGTCGAAAGGGGAATGCAATATCATTCTGCCGCATTACTACGAAGCGGGCGAAAGGTATCGTCAGGTCGTAGCGCAGGGCTCGCTCTGTAACCACGGGTGTAGAATAAGGTTTTTCCAGTAGCTTACCCCATTCTTCATTGAGCCTGGCTTTATCAGTATCTTTCTTTTCGTGCAGGCCGTTGTTCAATATTTTAAATATCAGCCTGTCGCCCTCTTCTCCATATTTCCCGGTCAGGGTCACTAAGTTTTCCATAGCCGGGGTTTCCAAAGGCTGGAAACCATACAACTCAAAAATATTTTTAAGTGTATTGAAAATATACTGGCGTTTCCTCACCTCTGCAGGCGAAAAGTCCCTTGTTCCTTGCGGTATGGATGGTTTAGACATAAATTCCTTACTTATACTTTGCTATGATGGCCTCGCAGCTACGTTCTATCAATTCGTACACAAATATATAACCATCTGCCCCGCCATAATAGGGGTCGGGTACAGATTCATTGCCGCCGGGGTTCAGTTCGTTCAGCAGCAGGTCCACGCGGCCCATATCTGCATCTTTGCCGCCAATGCGCTGTATTTCTTCATATACATCTTCGGCCAGGGCATAAATTTTGTCGTAGCGCTCAAAATCCTTGCGGCTGAACTGCCTGGCGCGCTGGTGGCAGATGTCTATGCCATTTCGGAGGCATATATCCTGCGAATGCCTGTGCGGGGCGGAGCCTATATGATAGGATTCTGTACCGGCGGAGTCCACCTGCCAGTCCAGCCCGTGCTGCCGAATTTTGTGCAACATCAGCCCCTCCGCTATGGGTGAGCGGCAGATATTACCCAGGCAAACCATTAGAATCCTCATAACAAAGCCGCAAAACTATCCATTTTGCGGCCTATTATCAAAAATGTACCATTGCTGCTTTAGTATTCACCACCCACTTTCCTGTTGTTCAGCACTACATCGTTGAACAGTGGCAGCCGTGCAGGAACGGATGTCATGCCCGTAGTATCCGTCAGCGATTTCATGAATGCGACTATATCATTTATTTCTTGTTTGTTCAGGCTGAGGCTATCGAAGGGCAGAGTCTGGTTGTCTAAGTGTATGCCAAATCCTTCACCACCGCCTTTGTTGTAAAAATCCATTACATCTTCCAGCGTTTTGTAAGCACCGTTGTGCATATAGGGTGCGGTAAGGGCAGCATTCCTTACAGTTGGCGTTTTAAATGCATACTTGTTGAAATCAGACTGCTCCTTCAGGCGGGCAACTCCCCTGCCCAGGTCGGGGTCCACCACCTGGTTTTTCACATATGGGTTTTCCGCTACGCCCAGTACTTCGCTTTCGCTTTCCTCATACTTAGGCGGAACAGTGCCATTGAACACCGGCGCGAAATGGCAGGTGCCGCAGGCAGCCTTACCCATAAACAAGTTGAAGCCCCTGCTTACGGCGTCATCAATATGTGCCTGCTCGCCCCTTACGTATTTATCAAACTCAGAGTTGAAACCTCTGAGAGAGCTAACGTAGGCAGACACTGCAAATGAGATTGTATGCCCATTCAGCTTCTCTCCATCCATTTTGCTGAAACATTCATTGAACATTGTTACATATTCATCACTTTGTTTCAGCTTGTCTATTATTTTCAGCATATCGGTATCAAACTCTTTCCTGTTTACCAATACATGCTCAATCTGGTCTTCCAGCGCCTCGCTGCGCATATCATGAAAGAACCGCTCATTATACACGCAGTTTATCAGTGTAGGTGCGTTACGGTCAACGGTACCTTCGAAGCTTAATGCCGCGCTCTTGGGCATGCCATCCGTAAAAGCTTTCTCAGGGTCGTGGCAGCTTGCGCAGGCGCGTTTATTATTAGACGACAATACCGGGTCAAAAAACAACATCTTGCCCAGCTCCACCATTTGGGGCGAGTTTATTTCTTTAGGTAACCGTATGTATTTATACGGGTCAAGGAAATCGTTAGCGAATAAATTATCTGATAAATGATTGTAGGGCGGCAGCAAGTATTCCTGAGTTACCTCGTGTATCATTTCAATACCAGTTTGTTGATGTAAACTCAGCAATCCTGCAAACAGTGGATTAATGTAGTTTTTCAACACATGCAGCCTGTCTAAACTGTCAAAATCATTATGCCCCTCTAAGTAACTGATACAGTCGTTCAGGTTGATGTAGAACATAGACGCTGTTGTTGCATCGGTTTGCGTAAACAGGGGCTGGTACAGCAACAGGTCTTCGCGCATAGTTTGCATTACTGTAATGGCATCCATCACCGAATTACCCGAACCCGGCACATCAAAACCTGTCAACCCCAAGGTAAAAAGGCGTACCAGTTCCATCCTGGCTGCTTCCAACACGGTGCGGTCATATATAGGATAAGCTACGGTAGCCACTTCTTTCATGGTTTCTATCAGCATGTACAAATGAAGCTGAATTTCGTCCCTGTTTTCCTGTATATTATCGGCAAATATCAGCTCGTCCAGCACCTGCATGCCGCGTGGCTGCAATATGTTCATCCCAAAAGAGTTTCTTTCAATCTTTGGCAATGGCGCTCCGTTTACCTTATCCTTAGTCATCATCGGGTCAAGGTGTTCACCCAGGTACTCCCATGCTTTGAAAGCTCTCCGTACCTCCAGGAAGCGAATTTGTATGTTTTCATCACTGGCACTGTTATCGTTCATGTATTGTGACAGCACCTCCAATTCCTGTATAAATATCTGCAACCTTTGTTGATGTTTTAACTTGATTTCGGATACCGGGCTATCCTGTTTATTGTCAAAAGCCGTTATGCCCAGGAACACCAAACAAACAATAATGGTTAATGAGTACAATTTCTTCATATATCACGCATTTTTAAAAACAAACAAACCGAAGCCCCTTGTCCGGGCTTCGGTAGTTATTGATTGTACTTTACTGTTTAATTATTCAACTATGAATTTCAGTGTTTCGCCTTCTTCGTTGCGGATGAAATACACACCTGCTGCCATATCAGATACATCTACTGAATTCACTTGCCTGTACACTTTCATGCGGCGGCCATTCATGTCATATATAGCTACATCCATTACTTTGCTCAGGTACAGTTCACGAGCTACAGGGTTAGGGTAGATAGTGAATGTTTTTGCAACTGTTGGAGCAACTTCGCCTACGCCTACTGTAGTATCTTCAGTATGGGGCATAAAACCATATACAGCATAAGTAAGTGAATGATTGTAGGGTGCTACGTTGTTGGAAGACGGGTGCTGGCTGTTGATTAAGATAGTATTGCTATCAATCTGGATACCACCTGTAATTTCCGCACCCGGCGCACAAGCAGTTAAACGCTGCAAATCAGCGATTGTAGGATTTGTCAACGATGCATCCAGCAAATATGCTTCAGCCCTTATTTGTGTAAGGCCATTGGGCATACGGTTGTAGCTGGTACCGTTATTATCTTCCTGTATAAGTAAGTATTCTTTGTTGCCGAATTTAACGGTTGATAAACCATCGGGATTAGTCAAATGCTTGGCTGGATAGAAAGGCAATTGAGCAGAAGTAGAAGAAGAAGTGTACGGGCCGCCTTCTATATAAGAACGCACTGTATTGGTAGCAGGGTCAAACTCTACAACACGTCCATAGTAGTCCCTTAATTTACCCGCACGCACTGAGTCTGCAGCTGCTGCATCAGTACCCGGGAAAGCCACACCATTCATATCCTGGTAACGCTTTTTATAGCCATCAACCAATGATGGTGAAACCACACCATTCAGTGAATTGCCGGAACTAAAGTTCAAACCATCATTACCTGTTTCCGTTACGTACACTTTACCATTAGCTACGCACCCCCACTCCAAACGGGCGAACATAGTAGCACCGCGGCGTACAGCTACGTTGTTTAAACGTGCCAGCGTATCCAGGTTCTCCTCAATATCAATCCATTTTGTAGGTGCATCGTGTTTATAAACAGATAATTGGCCTGAAGTAAAGTCGCCTGCAGTGGTAGCAACGAACCTGGCCAAAATACCTGGTGTACCATCTTCAAACAGGTAAACCGTTTTGTTATCGGCCATTACAACACCTGCTTCCCATCCGGCGCGGCCCCAGTTATATTGTTTGCGAATAGCTTTACCTGTTTTGGGATCTACTTCCACCATCCAGTTCAGGTTTTGGTATGCTTTTAATACTTTACCATCAAAATTGGCTCCCAAGCCTGTATTGCTTAGTGTTACATCAGCCGTATCGCGAAAACCATTGCCAGATGCGTATATACCGGGATTGCTGCTTTGCATCCACTCTTCAGCAGTCCATATACGACCTGTAGGTGCAGAAATACCGCCACAGTTCATACCTGTTTCACCAACTGTGTTTACGAAGTCAACGTTAAAGAACTTCCCTTTACGACCGTCTGGCAAAGTCTGCTCCATTACTTCCAGCTTGCCTTCTTTATCTCTTTTGATTTTAAAAGAAGTCATACCACCACCATCACCCAGTTTGTCGTTCCTGGTAGTCATTTCGTGGTTAACAATTACCCATCCCAGTGCGCCACCGGTTGTATCTTTAGTAAAACCTATAAAATCATGCCATTCTTTAGCAACTTCCTGGCCAGCTGGATTGCCGTAGGTGGCAGTTGTCTGCACAGTATCAACTCCACCCACGAATATTATTTGTGTTTTGAGGGGAGATTGTGGCATCATAACTGTTTGAGATGCCCATTGAGGATCAACGTTTACGGGAAACTTCAGTTGCGCCTGCGCACTCATACCTACTACCCCGCCTAAAGCTGTGAGTAAAATTACTTTTTTCATATAGTGGAAATTTTGACGCAAAGATGGCAGGAGCGTGTTACCAAATCATTGGCGGATTGTTAGCAAAACTTCACCGTTGTGTAAACAGAATTTTATTTAATTGTTACTTGCCCCCCCTGCAGCGCTGAACTATTGTATTTTATAGCACATGGCCGTTTTATAAAAGATAACATTAAGACAATACGGGGTTAACATACTGTGAGTATTTCACGCAATACTTTCGCCCCATATTATATGGGCAAGTATATTTTTATCGCAGCTTCCATACTGCTGTTTTTTTCGTGTACACAGAACGATACTACTGAAGAAGGGCAGGCGTTAGCCAAAACCCATTGTGTCAGTTGCCACAGTTTTCCCGAGCCTGAGTTATTGGATAAAAATTCATGGGGAAAATACATGCTGCCGCGCATGGGTGTGTTCCTGGGAGTGATAGAGCATGACAGCCTGCGCGGCATATTGGTAGCCAACGATGCAGAAAGGTGGATTGCTGAAGCATCAGGCGTTTTCCCCAAGCAACAGGTAATAACTGACGAAGAGTGGCGGAAGATAAAAGCCTTCTACCTGCAAAATGCACCCGATAAGCTGCCGGTGCCTGCAAAGAAAAATATTGCCAATGGGCTAAAAAACTTCAGTACAGAACAGCCTGTTTACAAACTATCGCCTCCCAGTGTGACTATGGCAAAAATTGACACAGTCAATCATGCCCTTTTCATCGGCGATGCAAACTCGCAAAGCCTGTCTGTTTTTTCTGAAGATGTACAATTTATACAAGGAGCCAAAGTAGGAGAAACACCTGTAAGCATGGCAGAGTTCGCCAATGAATACCTGGTGACTATGATGGGCTCCTTCTCTCCAACCGATGTAGGTAGCGGCTATATATTATCCCTACCCAAAGGCGAAGGGCAGACATATAAATTAATAGACTCGCTACGCCGCCCCGTACACAGCAGCTATGCCGACCTGGACGGCGACGGGCTGATGGACATAGTCACCTGCGAGTTCAGCAAATGGACTGGGGTACTGGCCTGGTGGAAAAACACAGGCGATGGCAACTTTGAAAAGAAGGTGTTGCGCTACCGACCCGGTGCTGTCAAGGCGTATATAAAGGATATGAACCAAGACGGGCTACCTGATATCATATCCCTGTTCGGGCAGGGAGACGAAGGGATTTACACCTATTACAACAAAGGTAACGGTAGTTTCAGCGAAGAAGCCACGCTCAGGTTTCCTCCTTCTTATGGTTCAACCTACTTTGAGCTATACGATTTTAACCGGGATGGGTTTGATGATATTATTTATACTGCGGGTGATAATGCCGACTTCCCTCCCGTGCTCAAGCATTATCACGGCATTTATATTTTTATCAACGACGGGAATAATAAATTTACCCAACAACATTTCCAGCAAATGAACGGCGCCTATGCCGCTATGCCCCACGATTACGATAACGATGGCGATATTGATATTGCCGCTATCTCGTTCTTCCCTGATTACCAGGGCCAGCCTGACGAGGGCTTTATTTATTATGAGAATAACGGTAAAAACAATTTCACCCTCAACACTATTGAAAATCCAACTATGGGCAGGTGGATAGTGATGGATAAAGGAGATATAGATGGTGATGGCGATACTGATATTGTATTAGGCTCGCTGGCTTTTGAAGTAGTGCCTCCTAACGGGCTGGTAGAAAAATGGGTACAAAATGGCATTGGCTTTATCATACTGAGGAATAATACCTCCAGGTAAGTACTTTAGAAGTTGTTAGCCGATGCGGGAACTAATTAGTATTTTGGCATCCTCATATGAACGCCGGAGACATAAACATTTTGAGTATTGCCCCATATGTGTTCCTGCCACTAAAAAATGGCGGGCATCAGGCCATCGCTAAATTGCACCATCATATCGGCCTGCTTTGCAACGACCATATAGTTAGTACGAATAACAATGCAGACAGTAGCTTTTCTTTTAAGCTACACAAGGTATTCCCTAACAAAAAGTACCGCTACCTGCCGGGCTTTGGCGTAAAGGATATGCTGCGCATTGCCAGTGAGATTAACTGTACCCATATTATCTCCGAGCATCCATATATGGCTATCTCTGCTATGACTGTAGCGCGTAAACTGGGTGTACCCTGGTATATACGTTCGCACAATATAGAGTCGCAAAGGTTCAAAGACCTGGGCAAACCATGGTGGCCGGTATTAGAGAAGTATGAACGATATGCCATGCAACAAGTCGATGGCATTTTCTTCATCACACAGGAAGATGCGGATTGGGCTGCGGAACATTTAGGTATCCCACATGAAAAATGTCACCTTGTATTATTTGGTTGCGACCTGCAGGCCCCTCCGCAAGGACACGAAGAAGCTAAACAGCAACTGGCTGATGAATTGAACATATCAACAGATGTACC
>JACFNS010000111.1 GCA_019454705.1 Taibaiella sp.
TATCAGGAATAACAATATAAGCGTACCCAGCAATCCCATGCTGCGGCTGTACCATTTGCTGGTTTCGCTGTCTTTCTTTACCGCATACCTGCTCTTGCGGCTGCCCCTGTTCTTCGACCATAGCAACAATCCCTGCACCACATGCAGTATCAGGAAGGCGAACAGGCCAATCTCTATTGTGCGTATCACGGGGTTGGTACCCATAAAGTGGGCCAGGTGTTGAAACTGCTCACCACCGTCATTCCAGAATATCTGTGCATTGATATATGCATGGACCATAAGGAATGTAATGAGAAAAATGCCGGTAAGGCTCATCTGCAGCTTTTTACCAACCGAAGTACTGAAATAACTTTTCCAGGACATAAACCTTTGAAGATTTGACTGAGAATTAAAAAAATCCCTGCAAAGATAATAATCCAACGCGCTAATAACAATCGTATTAATTAATATATATAGCAGGCAATTATTGATAATAACATTAAATCAACATAGGGAGTTGACATTCTGCCTATCACTTTAGCTTATTGAAGTAATTACGCGGGAAAAGCACAAAAAATTCAACAGTATTAAATCACCGACCCTGTTAAGTTCAGGAGACCTGGTCAATCAGCCGGGTGCTCGCATAAATCTCACTTAGGGAAAGAACGACATCTATAGCCCTTATGTTCAATGAATAAGAAATGTCCCTGTATTCAGACAATTCCCAATGCCCGCTGCTATTGATATGAAAAGCCTCTACCCCTATCGTTTCCGAATCTACTAATATGTATTCCTTTAGCGTGGCGATGTCCCTGTACAGCCTGAATTTTTCTCCTCTGTCGTAATTTTTAGTGGATGGTGACAGGACTTCTATAATGACAGTGGGGTTTAAAAAATTCATGTCATCGTTATTCCTGCTCTCCACTTCACCACATATAACGGAAATGTCAGGATAGGTAAACAGCGTGTTCTTCGGAATATGTATCCTCATATCGCTGCCAAATGGGCGGCATGGTTTACCGCTCAGTTTATTACCCAAGGCAACCAATAAATTAGTTGTAATGATATTGTGATGCAGCTTTGCACCGGACATGGCAAATATTTCGCCCTTATAGTACTCATGCTTTTCTGTAGCAGCATTTTCCATCTCCAGGTATTCTTCAATAGTGTACCTGTCTTTGCTATAAGCGGGTATGGGCTCTTTTATATCCACATACTAAAGATAATTAAAATTCAGACACCGCTATCCAGACGCAGCATTTTATTGTCTATCAATTGAAAGAAATGTGCCGGGTTGAAGGTGCGCCAGTTATCACTTTCCAGTTGGCGTATATACATGTCAATATGCGATATTTTAAAGTCGTATTTGGTAGACTCCGGCATATTGATGGATACTACCCAGCCTCCATCATCTTTTATATCCTCATACCACTCTTCATAATATTCACTGTCGCTGCTATGAAAGTTGAGTACGTTTTCAGTTATGAGTATAAACTTATTCAGCCCCTTTGCTATCATCTGATCTATTACCGACCGTTTCAACTGCATGATATCATTCTCCACCGCATCATTCCATTCTCCTATCATTTCAGGTCGTAGTCGGCATACAACACCTTCAAGTATAGTGTCCGCGAGCCAAACTCGTCCCACTGCGGGTGGATATAATAATTGTAAACCGTATTGGAAAATTCAAACTCACTGTACTCTTTTCCGTAAAAGGGAGAAAACTCGTCCTCTTCGGCTGTGTACAGGTGCCGCCAATTGTAGTATGGTTCTATATCATGCATATGCTATCCCCCCCTTCTTTCCTGCTTCACTATACACAATAGTTTACTTCACCTTTTCATTGCCATATTTCTCCTGCCAGGCCAATGCGCCGCCTGTTACGTTCACGCAGTTTTTAAAACCCACCTGCTCCAGCACCATGCAGGCCTGCATACTGCGCTTGCCCGAGCGGCAATGGATGATTAACTCTTCATCACGCAACTCGTCTATTTCATCCAGTTGCATGCCCATTATCTGCCCCAGGGGAATGAGTTGTGCGCCCATATTATATTCTGCATATTCGTCCGGCTCACGCACATCTATTATATGCAGTTGCTCGCCGTTGTCCAGCCTTTGTTTCAGTTCTTCTACAGTTATCTCTTTCATTTGTTACAGTTTGATAATCTTAGTTGGTGTCGAATTTTGACCGTTCATATCCAGGTGAACAAAGTACACACCCGGCTGCAGTTCTTGTATATCTATCCATTCTCCAGCCTGTGTAGTGCCATACAGCAAAGTCCTGCCCTGCACGTCCGTCACCTTGTAGGCAGCCCCGCCCCCCTGGCTGATGTTGAAATTCAGCTTTATCTTATCTGTAGCGGGGTTGGGCACTACATCCCATTTGCCCCTCTGTTGCGACACCGGCCCGTTAACAACAGAAGGAAAAAACTCACCGAACAAAGGCCTGATCATTAAAGCGCCCTGTATGCCGGATTTCTTCCACTCGCTGATAACGTTGTAATATACATGGTTGTCCGCGGTGCGATTCACATCCAGCCCGAAGTACAGGCTATCGCTGGAACCTAAAGCAGGCTGTATAGTGCCTATGTAAAAATTGCCTGCAGGCAGTATCACCGGCTGTGCAAACTTATAATACCAAAAGGCATTCTGGTGCAGGTATGCCGGTACAAAAAAATCTTCCTGGTACAGGATATTGTCACTACCACCACCAAAAGCTATATCGCTATACACTGTGACAGAAAAATACTTCTGGTAAGCCAGTGGCACCTGTCTGCCAAAGTAGATGGCAATGCCTTTTAGAGTATCAGGTACATTCAGCCTGTGCTCGATAGCTATTTTGCCGGGCAAGGTTGAAAACAGGTTCAGATAATAGCTCTTCTCAGCAGTGCCATCATCGTATGCCAGGTAGTTATAAAAATGCTGATATCCCCTGATGGTGTCATTGTCCACCGGGCCTGTATCAGCCGTATTACGCAGGTAAAATTTATTCTCGAAAGTAACTATTGAATTGGGGGCCGGCTGCGATACTGTGTTGGTGTATACGGGAAAGGACACTCCGTTTTCTGCATTACTGCCTATACCTGCGTTGTTATTGCCGCTGCTCAACGGTGTATTGCTGAAGAATTCCCTTGATGTATAACCGTAGTCAATCGTAACAGGGTTAGTATTGTTGTTACGTACTGCTGTTTCAAACTGGGAGGCACGCTCACCTGCTGCATTGGCTATATACTGCTGGTAGGGCATAAAAGTATAATCATTCAACATTTGCGTAGGCTCTTTGGTAAAAGCCACGTCCTGCACTGCAGTATCATTTATATTCCTGCCGGCACTCAGCCTTATATAATCTATATTCCAGTTATCATCTGTATTATTGATAGATGCCTTGTTGACAAAACGGAAACGGAATTCGCTGTTAAAATAGTTCGTATCTGTAATAGGTATCATCACCTGTTTGAAAGGCTCTAAAACAGAACCTGCCACACGCCACACCCTCACCCACGGACTGGTACTGCTGGCGCGGCGAAAATATAACATGAGCGAATCATTGGGCTGAGGGTCGAAGCCCGCACCCTGCGGCTGGTAAAAAAAACTCAGGTACAAACTATCACCCGGTGTATAAGTACTCAGGTCTATGGGTTGAGAAGTGAGGCTGTCGCAATACCTCACTACATTTTTATTGCTTTTCTCGTACGGCAGGCCTGATGCGTCCAAAGCGTCAAATGTAGCAACTCCACGACTGATGGGTGCAACCGCCATATTGTTATTGATATATACCTGCCTGTCCTGCCAGGTGTTAGTATCAGGAAAGAAGTTGGTGCTGGTAAAGTCTTCGAAAAAAGGCAATGATATGGCTGTGCCCTTGGCTGCGGCTCGCGGAGTAGTGGTGTAATAGTTTTTTACCAAAGTGGTGTCATGCGGGCGATATCCCAGCGGGGCGACACCTTCGCCCTGGGCTACAGCATTATTGCATATCACCATCAACAGCAATATGCCCGCCATATTCAGCAACAACTGAAATTTTGTATATCGTTTACCAATCACTGTCGTCATTGCTATTATTAACAGGTTTCTTCGGTTGTTTATTGCCTTGATTAGGGGTGTTTGTCTTGGCTGGAGCTGTTTGCCTTATTTTAAGGTCCATCAGTTCGCCCTGCTTGATACGGTTAATACCACCAAATTCGTTCTTCGCTTCAGGATACTGGTAATATATCACAGCTGTCATCGAATCAGTTATCGGCCCTTCCCATATATCTATGAATTGCAGTCCCGACGCGCTGATAATTGCCGCACCTTCCGCATAGGTCATGCCCAACACCTCCGGCACGTCAAATTCTACATTGCCTAATCCATCACCTATTACCAATGTAATCTTACTACCCTGCGGTATCATATCACCGGCTTTTATCACCCTGCCGTTATACATCTGCTCTAAGATAGCCCCGTCTGCTATATCAGGGCGGTGTACTGTGTCACCCAATCGTAATTTGTTGCTGCGCAGCACCATTTCAGCGCTTCTGAATGATACGCCCATCAGGTCGGGCATGGGGGTAAGCGGTGCCTGCGATTTGTTCACTATTATAAAGACCGTTCTGCCACGCTTGACAAACGCACCCGTATCCGGCATTTGCGATAGTACAACACCTGCGTCTTTTTTCAAATCGAAGGCAGAGTCCACGTCAATATCAAAGCCTTCTTTCTCCAATATCTTTACGGCATCACCAAAGGTTTTATTCACCAATACAGGCATCTTTATCTGTTCTCCATGCCCGGTAATACTGCCCAGGCTGGAAAAAAATATCACATAAAAAACAATAGCCACCAGCAGCATCAGCAGCAGGTGAAACCATATGGATTGCTTGTATTTTTCTTTGATTAATGCCATGTATTACTAAGCCTGTTGTTTAAGACAATCTTCTACCAAAGCACCGTAAAAATCTTTCAGTGTCATACCGGCTGCCCTTACTTGCTGGGGCACTATGCTCGCTTCGCTCTGGCCGGGCATGGTATTCACTTCCAGGAAGTACAGTTTATCGGTTTTGTTCTGCAATATAAAATCCATACGCACTACGCCCCGGCAGTTGAGATGCCGGTATATATAGCCCGATTTTGTTTCCAGCATTTCCTTCACCTGTTCGCTCACGGGTGCGGGTGTTATCTCGTTGGTCACACCCGGGGTATATTTCGCTTCGTAGTCAAAAAATTCGTTCTGGCTCACTATCTCCGTAGCCGGCAATGTGTGCAGTTTACCATCTACCCTATATACACCTATGGTCAGTTCCCTGCCTTCTATAAACTCCTCTATCAGCACCTGGTTGTCTTCTTTAAAAGCCTTTTCTATAGCAGGTAGCAGGTCTTCCACGGCTTTCACCTTTGTTACCCCCAGGCTCGATCCGCTCTCATTGGGCTTTACAAACATGGGCAGTTGTATCTGCTCAAGTATAGAACCTACTGAGTATGGCTCCCCTTTTATCAGGTGTACCGAGTTGGCGATGTTCACTATATTAAATTCCTTCACTACTTTATTACAGTAGCTTTTATTAAAGGTGAGAGCTGACACTATAGCATTGCAGGAGGTATAGGGTACGTCCAGCATGTCTAAATAGCCCTGCATACGGCCATCCTCTCCCGGCGTGCCATGTATGGCTATAAATGCCATGTCAAACACTACTTTTTCACCATTAACTGTCAGTGTGAAGTCGTTTTTGTCAACAGGGATTTTAGCACCCGCATCCTCGTACCACCAGCCGTCTTTGGTCACAACAATGGTATATACATTATATTTTTCTGCATCCAGGTTCTTCTTTATGGTAGCGGCGGTTTGTATAGAGATAACATATTCGCCGGAATAGCCACCCGCAAGCAGGGCAATGTTTTTCTTCATATTATATTAAGTGGTACGCTAAAAGTTGATGCTACCAAAGGTAATAGAAAATTGAATGAACACGGAAACATGTGCCATAAATTCATCTTAATGAAACAATTAGCCTTGTTATAAGCGAAGCTTGGCAAAATTTGGGTTCAATAGTATGCAGGCTTTTTTTACAGTTAACAAACAAACGCCCTTAGTTGCATGAAAAAAGGGTGTTATCTTTATAATAACTCATACAAGTATCATGAAAAAGAATTCAACATTAGCCTTTCTGCTTATATTCATGTCAAGTTGGCTGTATGCTCAATCCCCTTCTATTATCTGGCAGAAATCTTTTGGTGGCAGCAATAGCGATATACCTAGAAGCATTGCATTAACATCTGATAATCATATAATTATACTTGGCACAACCTTATCGAAAGATGGACATGTAAGCAATAATTCAGGTAATGTATCATTCTGGTTATTAGACATAGGCACAAACGGTGTTCTTAATTGGGAAAATGTTACGGGGGGAAAGGCGTTAGTGAAGGCCGTTCAGTCAATGCATCTAATTCAGGTTTGCATATTGCAGGCTTTGTTACAGATACTGGCAATAACGTATCAAATCACTATGGTAACCAGGATTTTTGGCAAGCTTTTTTAGATTATTCCGGTAACGTTCAGTGGGAGAAAAACTATGGAGGTTCGTTATTAGATAGGTGTGAAGTTGCAAAACTGACAACAGACGGAGGGTATATATTGGGCGGAACTACAGTTTCCAATGATAAAGATGTTATAGGCTATCTTGGCAAACAAGGAATTTGGGTGGTTAAGACAGATGATAATGGAGTAATTGAATGGCAAAAATTTCTTGGTTTACCGCCGGTAGTAAATTGGGTGTACGATATTATTCAAACTGCTGATGGTGGTTATTTACTTGGTGGAGTTGATTCTGATGGGTTCAAGTATGTATTAATCAAACTAAATGCATCCGGTATTATATTATGGACAAAAAAGTATGGCGGTGCAGATTTAGACTACGTAAAAAGAATTAAACAGACAAAGGATGGAGGGTATATAGTTATTGGCAATATAGAATCTAAAGACGGAGATATAAATCACAACTATGGCAATGTTGATATCTGGATATTACGTTTGGATACAAAGGGTGATATATTATGGAAGAAGAATTATGGTGGTAGTAATAAAGAAGAAGGTTCAGATATAATTGAATCTGTTGAAGGAGGCTTTTTGTTTGTTGGCTCAACTTCTTCTGATGACCATGACGTAAGAGGAATTCACAAAGGAATATTTACTAATTCTGATGCTTGGGTTGTAAAAATAGATGATACCGGTAGAATCGTTTGGCAAAAATGCCTTGGAGGAACCTTAGATGATGCAGCCGCATCAGTTTTACAGTTATCAGATAGCAGCTATGTTATCAATGCAGCTTCCCTCTCATCAGATGGAGATGCTTCCTCCAATAACGGCAAGTCAGATTTTTGGGTAGTACGGTTATCACACATACCCCTGAGTATTAGTAGTATGCCTGAAATGGATCAGATTATGGTTGCGCCAAATCCGGCCAATTCTGGCATTAACATCTACAACATTCATCCCGGGGTATTGAACATAAGGATTACCAACATCGCAGGGCAAATAGTTTATCAATTCCGAAGCAGTAATTATGCTTCAAACACACTCACTATAAATACCGAAAATTATAGTACAGGAAT
>JACFNS010000112.1 GCA_019454705.1 Taibaiella sp.
ATGACGGGGCGTTACTAACCTGCTGCACACGTCCGTCAATAAATTCGTTACGTACATTCTGTGAGGCAGCATTCAATCCACCTCTCAATTCAATACTTGGTGACATGCCTGCATTTCCTGCCGTATTATTCACTTCCGCCTGTTTCGCATCGGTGCGTGCTACCTGTATATCAAAGTTGTGCTGTAGTGCACGCTCAATAGCCATATCCAGGGTCAGCAATTCCTGCGCATATGCGTGGCTATGCAACATAATCATTAATATGGCCAGGCGCTTAATCATAGTTTTATTCATCCAGTTTTTCTATGGCAGATGATGTCGCCACTTTTCTGCGCGACAGGAATGTGTACATCACCGGTACGATGAACAATGACAAAATTAATGAGAAAAGTATACCACCTACTATCACAATACCTAGCGGGATACGGCTGGTAGATGCAGCCCCCAGCGACAATGCCAGCGGCAATGCGCCAAACATCATGGCGAAGCTGGTCATCAGTATCGGGCGCAGGCGCATACCTGCAGCATCTATTGCGGCACGTGTTTTGGTGGCGCCGCGCTCGCGCAGGCGGTTCGCATATTCCACTATTAATATACCGTTCTTGGTCACCAGTCCTATCAGCATAATCATACCTATCTGCGAGAAGATATTCAATGTCTGGCCGAACAGCCACAATGACAATAACGCACCCGCAATAGCCAGAGGCACCGTCAGCATAATGATAAGCGGGTCGATGAAGCTTTCAAACTGCGCTGCTAGTACGAGGTATATAAGTACCAGCGCCAGTATAAAGGCGAATGCCGTATTAGAAGAACTCTCTACAAAATCTTTTGAAGAGCCGCCAAGAGAAGTATCAAAACTCTCATCTACCACACCTTCTTTCTTCAGCTTGTCAAATATCCTGTCCATCTCTTCCAGCCCATCACCAATAGTATTGCCCGGAGCTAACCCTGCAGAAATAGTTGCCGACTTATACCTGTTGTAATGATATACCTGTGCGGGGCTGGTTGTCTCCTCAATTTTTACCAGGTTATCAATAGACACCATCTGTCCGGTGGAGCTGTTTACATAAAATTGTTTCAGGTCAACTGGCGCTTCCCTGTTAGGCCTGGACACCTGCGCCAGCACCTGGTATTGTTTGCCGTTCTTGGTAAAATAACCCAACCGCCTGTTACTCAGGGCAAATTGTAATGTCTGCGCCACATCTTCTATAGACACACCCATCGAAGAAGCTTTTTGCCTGTCGATAGATACGGTCAGTTCAGGCTTGTTGAATTTCAAGTCTGCATCCACACCTTGGAAAATGGGACTTGCATTGGCTTCGTCCAGGAAACGAGGCAGCGCCTGTGCCAGTTTATCGAAGTTGATGTTTTGAAGTATATACACTATCGGGTAGTTGCTGCCACCACGCTGTACAGAGATAGTCTGCTCTTGTATGGCAAATGCTTTACCATAGTTGAACCGCTGCAATCCTTTATTCACCGATTGCACAATTTCTTCCTGTGTACGCTCGCGCTCCGATGCATCTACCAGCTTGATATTACCGAAACCTGTATTCACTGCACCCGAACCTGTGAAGCCCGGCGCAGTTACTGATAGAATCACATCCTTTTCAGGCACGCTGTCTATCATCATATCCACTATCTCCGTCATGTACTTGTCCATGGCATCGTACGAAGTGCCCTCGGGAGCTGATATAGCCAGGCGGAAACGGTTTTTATCCTCCATAGGCGCCAGCTCGCTCTGCATAGTCATACCTATCAGCACTATCAGTCCAAAGGAAACTATGATGCCGACAGTTGCAGTCCATTTATGTTTCATTACCCATTCCAGCCCGCGGGTATAACTATTTTCCATGCCCGTAAAAAAGGGCTCTGATTTTATATAGAATCGGGAAGGCTTGTGGTTTTTCTTTGTCAGGAATACGTTCAATACCGGTGTTAGCGTCAGCGATACAAAGGCGGAAATAAGTACTGCACCGGCTACTACTACACCAAATTCTGTAAATAGCCTGCCTGTAAAGCCCTGCAGGAATATGATAGGTAGAAATACAATTGCGAGGGTGATAGAAGTGGCAATGATGGCGAAGTAAATCTCTTCGCTACCTTCTCGGGCCGCCCGCATTTTGTCCATGCCCTTTTCCAGCTTCTTGTATATATTTTCCGTCACCACTATACCATCGTCCACCACCAGCCCGGTGGCCAGTACTATAGCCAGCAGAGTGAGTATGTTGATGGAAAAACCCATCATGTACATGATAAAGAAAGCGCCTATCAGGCTGACGGGTATATCCAGCAAAGGGCGCAGGGCTATCAGCCAGTCACGGAAGAATAAATATATAATCAATACCACCAGTGCGATGGCAATAAACAGGGTTTCTTCTACTTCCTTAATGGACTTTGTGATATACTGCGCATTGTCATAAGCTATGGCCAGTGTCATATCTTCAGGCACTTCACTTTTCAGTTCTTCATAGCGCTTATGAAATTCATCGGCAATGGCTACGTAGTTGGAGCCTGGCTGCGGTGTCACCGCAAGGGCTATCATAGGAGTGTTACTTTCCTTCAGTATGGTTTCTTCGTTTTCGGGTCCCAGGGCAGCTTCGCCAATCATACCAAAACGTATATCGGTACCATCAACGGTTTTGACAATCATGTTGTTGAAGTCCTCCTCGGTGTACAACCTGCCGAAGGTGCGCACAGAGAGTTCCGTTTGGCTACCGCTTAGTTTACCTGAGGGCAACTCCACATTCTGCCTGTTGAGCGCCTGCTGCACATCTGGGAATGTGATGCCGTAACCTGCCATCTTCAGCGGGTCGAGCCACAGGCGCATGGAGTAACGTTTTTCTCCCCATATCCGTATATTACTTACACCGGGTATAGTTTGCAATCTTTCTACTAATACATTTTCTGCGTATTCCGTCAGTTGCAATTGATTACGGGTAGTACTTTCTACCGTCATCGAAAGAATTGGCCCGGCGCTGGCATCCGACTTGGACACAACCGGCGGCGCGTCAATATCCTGCGGCAGGTTGCGTACGGCCTGCGATACTTTGTCGCGCACATCATTGGCCGCAGCCTCCAGGTCAACACCCAGGTCGAACTCTACAGTAATATTGCTGCTACCCAACGCACTGGTGGAAGAAATACTTTTAATACCCGCTATACCATTAATGGATTTCTCTAAGGGTTCGGTTATTTGCGATTCAACTATATCAGGGTTTGCGCCCGCATACGAGGTACGCACATTGATAATGGGCGGGTCGATAGACGGGTAATCCCTCACACCCAAGAAATCGAACCCTATGACACCGAATATCACGATAATGATATTCATCACAATGGCAAATACCGGCCTTTTTAAAGAAATAGAGGGTAAGCTCATGATATTAAAAGAAGCTTCAAAGATAAGGATGTCTGTTTATCAGCCTATTATATTCTTTCTATCCGAACATAAAGGGGGTAAATGTGTTTATTATAAGGCATATGAGCAGTTTATCAGCTTTGGCTATTTTTATATAACACATGGAGATTTTTAATTCCATTGAGTATGGGTTAGCTTTGCATCATCTTTAATTATTAAAATTTAAAAACAATATATCATGGCACACAAACTTCCTGATTTGAAATATGCATTCAATGCGCTGGAACCGCATATTGATGCAATGACAATGGAAATCCATCACGATAAGCACCATGCTGCTTACGTAACCAACCTGAACAAAGCTATAGAAGGTACAGATGCTGAAAATCTTTCGCTGGAAGACCTGATGGCCAATATCTCTAAATACCCGATGGCAGTGCGCAACAACGGCGGCGGCCATTATAACCACACTTTGTTCTGGGAAATACTGGGCCCAAATGGCGGCGCACCCTCAGGCAAACTGGCTGATGCTATTAATGATGCTTTCGGTTCGCTGGACAGCCTGAAAGAGCAAATGAACAACGCCGGCGCTACACGATTCGGCAGCGGCTGGGCATGGCTGATAGTGCAGAACGGCAAACTGGCTGTATGCTCTACACCCAACCAGGACAACCCCCTGATGGATATAGCTGAAGTAAAAGGTACACCTATACTCGGCATTGATGTATGGGAGCATGCTTACTACCTGAAATACCAAAATAAACGCCCCGACTACCTGGGCGCAATATGGAATGTGATTAACTGGGAAGAAGTTGCTAAGCGCTACGAAGCAGCGCTATAACGCCCATTAACAAATAATATTGCTTAAAAGCCACCTGTAAAATGGTGGCTTTTTCTTGCAATAAACTTTATACTGACAGCGTTCTTGGCAAGAATCAAAAACCAACGATATGAAAATCACAGGCATGCTTGCTACAGCACTATTAGCGTCAACAATTACACCGGCACAGGAAGTGGAACCAATCCCTGCCGTACCAAAACACAAAAAAAACGAAATAGGCCTTTTTGTTAACCCCTTCGGGACTAATAATCCAAACGGGTACGAAGTGCCTTTCGGAATTCAATATAAAAGATGGACAACACCTAATCTTGGATATAGAATCATAGCCGCAGCTGGTGGATACGACAGTGAATACAAAAGCACTGAATTAATCAAAAATGATACGTTCTACCAAGCTATTACCTCTACCTACATGGCCATGATTTTTGCCGGTGGCGGACTGGAAATGCAACGACGATTCGTAGGGAAATGCCACTTATATGCGGCTGTTGAAATGAAAGCAGGCTATGGCAGCGGTTATACCCATACTTCGCAGGTAAAGGAAACAGCAAAAGTATCTGCCTGGGAGCGGTCTTATACTTACGAACAGACGACAGTCTCATCAGTCAATACATCGTTACTGGTGCTGGACGCCACACCGTATGTTGGGGTGAAGTTTGTATTCAGACGACTAATATTGGGTACTGAACTCTCAGCAGCGGCAGCGGGCATTATGCAAACAAGCTACAATGGCAGCGCGGCTTACTCCAACTCTTTTTTCGATATGGGTCAATTGCAGCAGCGGTTCTATCTCAATTATAGATTTTGAGCAGCTAACATTACCGGGAATTGTTAAAGGATAGATAATATACCTCACGAATAAGCAGTAATAACTGATTAAGGAATAAATTTATTTAAAACTAACACTCATCATATGCGCACGGCACTTATCATTTCTATATTATTAATTGGCGGTTCCAGCTTCGCACAAAACGAAAACAGATATCCTGTTGCTCAAAGACCCTAAAAACGAAATAGGCATTACAAATGAAACCAACTTCAGCAATGAAGAGTTTGGCGGGCCCGGTATGATACAATACAAGCGTTGGGTACGTGAAAACATGGCTTATCGCGTCAACGCAGGCGTAGGTACGTACCACAACTTCGTCCTGGATGGTTATTATGGCATAATTGGAGATACCATACTGGAAAAGCAAACCAGGCAGCAGGCCACTATGGCCTTTTTAGGAGGAGGTGTGGAAATGCAACGGCATTTTTATAAACACGTGTACCTGTACGCTGCAATAGATGTATTGGCAGGCTATGGACAAGGTAAAACTGAGGACTATCTTGTACGTGTAGTAGAAGTAAATGGACAAGACCACAGGGAAAGCAGCCTGACACCGGGCAGGGGTGATATTTCCGTATTCCACATGAATGTCGCACCTTTTATAGGCGCAAAAATCGTGTTTAACAGGATTAGTGCCGGCACAGAAATATCAGCAATCAACCTGGCTTATACCAGCAAATCCGACAACTTTGGTTATACACTAAGCATAGGAGATATGAACATGGGGTATTTACGTCAACGTTTCTTTATAAACTACAGGTTTTAACGTCCTCCGAGGCCAAAAGAGAACCCAAACCCAAATATCAGTCCACCGGGCGATAACAGGTTCATAGCAGTTACGCCATCGCTATCAAGTGTATGCCCGGATGTAACTACATAAGGCGTGGAAACTATTGCTTGGGACCATCCTAACTGCAGGTAAAACCTGTGGCCTCCCCTGCCAAGATTAAAAAAGTGATATGCTGAAACCGCAACGTTCGGAGAAGGCTCCCAATCCATTACTACTTCTGTAGTACCTATAGTTGTAGGCATATCCACTGCAATATCCTGCAAACCTGTATTGTAGGTAAATGCCGCCCCTAAAGCCCAGCCCCTGTTGCATTCTTTAAAGTAAAACCTGCCTTCTCCATAAGCCTTATAGCCCCATGAACTCAGTCCTACACCTGTACCCAGCGAAAACTGTGTGGTAACCGGCACATCGAAGTTTACACCCAGGAATCCTGAATGATTGTTGATGCCGCTACTGATACCGAGGTAGAATTTGGGACAGGAACGCGAATTATATCCGTTGCGGGCTGAAACGTTAGTTGCAAAAGCTGCAATAGTAATGACAAGGGCAATCAGTTTTTTATTCATTGGTTTATGGTTTTAAAATGATAATGTAAATATAAATGCTATTCAGAAAATACAAAGTAAAATATCTATAAAGCTAAATCGGCAAGCATAGCTTTAGCCTGCTCGTTATCAGGGTATTTCTTCACCAGGTGCAGCAGGACTTTCTCTGCCATATTGTCCAGCCTGTTGTTGTGATACCATACCGCCAGGTTGATTAACGCTTGTTTGCTGTCAGGCTCATACTGCAACGCTTTATTCAAATGGTCGTAAGCCATGGCATTGTTACCCTCCTGCATATAGATAAAGCCCAGGTTGGTATGTGCGGTGCCATATTGCGGGTTTTCACTTATTATATATTGAAATACTTTTTTAGCTTCCGGTATATTATTCAATGCCAGCAGGCAGGCACCGTACTTGTTTTGAAAATCCAATGCATGTGGCCATATAGTTGCAGCACGGTTGAACCATTGTTTGGCTTCTGCCACTCGTCCTGATTGTGAATACGCCTCACCAATCCGGTATGCGGTCCATGCATCCGTTAGGTGGGCAGGTTTCAGTGATGTTGCATACTCCATTACTTTTTTATAGTTATTCAGCAGGAAGTATATGCGTACATAATCCCTGTTCTGTTTTTCGTTGGCTTCACGCTCTTTATCCATATCCAGGTAAGTAAGCGCCGAATCCAGCAGTCCTTGATTGGGGTTGTACCGCTCATAAAACTCCATGAAACCGCGTGCTTTGGTGATGGCATCTACATTATCGTTGTTATAACATACAATGCCCAGGAAGGCGGTTATCTCACTCACATCCCTTTTCTCCACGGGGCGCTTGCGTATATAGTGGTCTGTCACCGCTACGTGGGGTATATCTATACTGCCGTTCTTGGGCATGTGACAAGTGATGCAGTTATTATCCTTCAACATTCTTTTCTCTTCTGTTTCGCTGCACAGCACATCTTTACCGCCGCTATGGCAACTATTACATGCATTAGTGTATTGGCTATTTGGTGTAAACTTCAAGCTCACATGCGGGTTGTGTCAGGTAATTCTACTCATCTTGCCGGTTTTGACATAACTGGAGCTTTTCGTCATCCGCTAGACATGCGATGCCATCATCATGTTGTCTTCGCCGCCCTGGTAGCCGGGCATAAATACATTCATCACTTCAGACAAC
>JACFNS010000113.1 GCA_019454705.1 Taibaiella sp.
AATATCTCAAATACATTCATGGAATTCGCCTTGTCCAGGTTGCCTGTTGGCTCATCGCCCATGATGATGGCGGGGTCGTTAATAAGGGCTCGTGCTATAGCCACCCGTTGCTGCTGCCCACCCGACAAACGTGATGCTCCTTTCAACGCATATTCGTCCATACCTACCAGTTTCAGTTTTTCTATGGCACGGTGCTCTATTTCTTCTTCGCTGTACTTGCCCAACTTTAATGCGGGCAGCATCACATTTTTCAGGGCAGAAAATTCAGGCAATAGGAAGTGGAACTGGAATACGAACCCCAGGTGCTCGTTGCGGAAGGCGGAGAGCGCATTTTGCTTCTGCCCTGTCAGTTTATCACCTTTGATGGTGAGCGTACCTTCATAATCCGTGTCCATAGTAGATAGCACGTACAACAGGGTACTCTTGCCACAGCCAGACTTGCCCACGATGGAGAAAAACTCCCCGGTGTTCACTTCGAAGTTCAATCCCTTCAGCACTTCAAACTCAGCCGGCTGGTAAAACTTCTTCTTTATATTTTCAGCTTTCAATACTACACTCATAACATTCAGTTTTATCCCCTGATGATGGCTACAGGGTCAATTTTTGCCGCCTTGCGCGATGGGAACCAACCCGCAAAGAGCGTGGTGAGGAACCCGAAGAAAAGGCCGATTAAATAATGCACAGGATTGAAATTGACAGGGAACGTATCTATCCTGAAGAACTCCCCCGCAGGAAATGGCGTGATGGACAACAGGTAACTGAAAAAGAAACCTATACCCAGCCCCAGCAATCCGCCCGCAATGCCTATCATTACCGATTGCAACATGAATATGCCCGTTACATCGCTACCCTGGAAACCCGTAGCCTTCAATATCGCTATATCTTTCATTTTGTTGATGATGTTCATGTTCATGATATTGTAGATACCAAAGCCTGCTACCACCAATAGCGTGAGGCATACCACGAAGGTCATGATGTTGCGTATCTGCTCGCCCGCAAGCAGCGACTGGTTGGCTTCTTCCCAATCTTCAATCTTGACACCGCTGATGCGGTTCTCCAAATCAGCACGCAGGTCGGCGGCTTTGGTTACATCGTGCATCTTCACATTCAGGTCGGTAATGTAGGATGGGTCTTTCTGTAATATCTTCTGCACAGTGGCCAATGTGGCGTAGCTCTGTGTCTGGTCCATAGCTGCTATGCCAAAGGAGAATATACCTACCACTTTCAGGTTGAGGTTGCCACCCTCGGGGGTAGTTACGCTCACTCGGTCACCGAGTGTTACGTTCATCTTTTCCGCCAGTCCCTTACCCATTACTATCACGTCCGATGCTTTGAGCAGTTCGTCCAGGCTGCCCATGTCCATTTTCTTATCCAGTTCAAATAGTTCGGCCTGTCGCTTGACATCTATACCAAATACATTGCCCGGTATCTTTACAGGGCCGTTGTTGTAAAACACCTGCGTAGATAGCTGCGGAGCCACACCACGAACTCCGGGCATCCCCTCTATGCTTTCCATTAGTGCCAGGCCGTTCTTTATCTTGCTCAGTTCATTCTTAGGACGCTGGTGCTGTACTACATACCAATTTGTTCCTTTTTGTTCCCTGTTCAGCGCCACTATTTTTTTATCCTCAATTTCCAGGGGCTTATATATATGTATATGTGGTGTATTGTCCATAGCCATGTCTTCGGTAAACTGGTTCACCCCGGTCATGAAACTTATCATGATGATGAACATGGAGATACCAAATGTCACCCCCAGCATGGCTACTATACTCTGCTTCTTTTTGGTAAGCAGGTGCGTTACCGCTATTTGAAAAGCCAGTTTCCAGTTCATTACTTTACGATTATTGTTGATGATTTATCCAGCCCGCTTTTTATCTCTACCCATTCGTCGTCGGCTATGCCGGTTTTTACGGGTACTTTCACTTCTTCCTTATCTTTCTTTACCCATACGCTGTCACCCTTCAGCAATGCACTACGGGGTATGACCATTACGTCCTTATTCTCGGCTATTACGATATTCGCTTCCAGGTTGAGGCCATAGATGCCTACCGGTAAGGTTTCGTCAAACACGGCATCTACCCTGAAAGACTGCTCTACCTTGTTGAGCACAGGATATACTTTCTTGATATGCGCCTTGAATACCTTGTCTTCGTACGCATCCATAGTGATGAGCACCTGCTGTCCCTCATACACTTTGTCCAGGTCGTCTTCGTCAACCGACAGTTTGGCTATCATATCACCCGCACCTATCAGCGCCAGGGGCTGATTGGGGTTCACCAAATCGCCTTGCTCTTTATATATATCGTACACTATACCATCTATAAAACTCTTCATGCGGCCCACATTCTGCTGCGCACGCGATACCTGTAGCTGGTTTTGCGCCTGCTGCAATTGCAGCCTGCCGCTCAACTTTTGCTGCTCGTACTGGCGTTGCAGGTTCTGATAGTCCTTGAGCGATGCCTGGTATTGCAGGTAGTATTTTTCGTAGGCGCTTTTGGATATAGCATCTTCTTCCAGCAGCTTTTTATAACGGTTGTATTGCAACTCATCCTGCTCTTTTTTGATACGTGCCACTTCCATGCGGGCTTCCAGTTCTTTGAACATCGGCGCGCCTTCCGTCACCGTAGCCTGCGTGTATTCCACCACGGCACCGGCGCCCTGCTCCTGCACCTCGCGCACCTCGTTGCTTATAGAGAAGAGCAACTGGCCTTTCTTCACCAGGTCGCCTTCTTTTACATATACCTCCTGCAGGTAGCCATCTACCGTAGGCACTACTTTATATTCCTGCTCGGGCAATAAGGTACCCGATGCATATACTGCGGATGTGAGTTTTTTAAACTGCGGCTGCACGGTATTTTCTTTGCTGCCGCAACCTACACCCGCTATTACGAGCGCTGCAATTAATGCTGAAGCTATTATGATAAGTTTCTTGTTCATCTGTGTTAAAATTTTTGTGTGCTTAACAGGTGATATAATATACCGTCGGTCAGGTTTTGTATGTACTCCATACGGGCGCGGTTGTAATCCATAAATATGTTGTTGAACTGGTCAAACTCCATCACGCCCTCTTTGGTGTTGAGCTGCGCGATGCGCAGGTTTTCTTTTGCCGTTGCCAGTTTGTCCTGCAATACTTTGTGCTTGCTATATGCAGCCTTGTATTGTGCCAGCCAATCCTGCTGCTGCTGGGTGAGGGCGGCTTCTGTGCGCTCCTGCTCCAGCCTGGCCTGCTCCAGCAATAGTTTGCTCTTGTGTTTGGCCGCACGGTAGTAATTGCCCTGGAAGAGCGGCACATTCAACCGCAGGCCCACATTGGCTACGCTAAAATCAATATTCTTAAAACCGGGCTCAAAGTTGGTTTGCATATTGTAGGTGTAGCGGCTGGTGAGCATCAACTCGGGCAGGCCGCCTGTGCGGCCCTGCCTAAGCGACAATTCCGCTGTCCGGACTTTCCATTCGGCCTCCTGCCATGCAGGGCGGTTGCTGACGGGTGCTGCCTCGTGCAATGCCGGCCATTTGAAATCATCCAGTTGTTCTTTGAGGGCAATACTGTCTACCGCCAGCAAAGACTCCAGGTTGTTGATGCTTTTTTCCAATGCCTGTGTATAACCTATGCGGGAGGTCTTTACATCCAGCGAGAGATTTTTGCTGCGGTTGTAGTCGGCGGGGTCTACTACGCCCTGCTCATTGCGTGCAGCCATGATACGCAGCATTTCATCGGCTGTGGATTCGTTTTCCACGTTCAGCTTCAGCACTTCGCCTGTTACCAGTGCCTGGTAATAGGCCTGTATCAATTGCAGGTGCAGGTTTTCCAGAGCCGATTTGCTGCTCCACTCGCTCTGCTCATATTGCGCCTTTGCCTTTGCCAGCTTCGCCCAGTTCTCCAGGTTCACTACGGGTACAGTCAGTTCCGCCCCGGTGGTGAATACATAGGGCAGGCCAAACTGCGCCTTGAGATAAGTGCCCGGTGCGCCGCCTAGTGCCTCGGCGGGAATGAGCTGCGTAGCCAGTATGGGGTAATAATCGCCCGTGGCAAAGGCGTTGACACGGGGGTAGAGTACCGATGCCTGCGTTTGCTTATCGTGGCGGGCCAGTTCCGGTTGCAGCAAAGCCTGGCGGGCGGCGGGACTGTTTTTGTCAGCATAGTCCAGCAGCTCTTCTAGGCTGTTGATGGCGGGCTGCGCCTGCGCCACCTGTGTTATCACTATTAAGATCAATACATATAAAAACCGCATTGCGCTATTTTTTATACAAAGAGAGCATATAGCCCAAAGTTGTACAAATGATAATCAGCGAAGCGGAAAAAATGAGCAGGGAAGCGGGCCCGGACGGGAAAATCAATACTTGATACGCTTACTCCATTTCTGAAATGGCTTCTCCACCCAGCTGTAAAACAGCCAGGAACAGAAAATACAAACAGCCAACGACAGGAAGACTATGGCAACACGCATATCCTGGTTTTTCACCAGTGTTTCGCTAATGTTGATAATACGGCCACCTATTGGTATGTGCAGCAAGTACAGCGAATAAGATATTTTTCCCAGCCAGGCCAGCGGGCGGGGTACGTTTTTCAGGTAGGCAAACACCGCAATGGTAACTAATGCAAGCCCCAGTAATGTATGCCCGTGCATGTAATAGCAGACAGATGCCGCAGCCGGAAAAGATACCCAGAATACAGTACGGTTGATACGCCCTAATAAAAACATACTGTAAAAAATGCCCATGCAGAAATACGGCAGGTATTGAAAAATATGCGCTACACCTGCCGGGATAAATGACATGCCCAACAATGCAGCCATCGCCGTGTAGGAAACTATTTTGTTTTTGTGCACCAGCAATGGGAACAACAATGCCAGGCCCAGGTAAAATTCGAACTCTATGGCCAGGCTCCAATAAACATCCTGCAACCATTTGGCGCCGGTAAATGCATTGACATACCCCAGGTGCCCCAGCACATTACCCCAATCGGGATTGAAAGGCTCGCCCCTGTAATAGGGCGATAAGGTGGACACATACATGAGCAACAGCACTACCAGTATGGAAACAATATAAGGCGGCTCCAACCGTATAAAACGTTTCGCTACAAAATGGTGGATCCTGCTTATGGTATATCCGCCGTTAATCATAGCATAGGTGATGATAAAGCCCGATATGACAAAGAATATTTCTACCCCGGCCCATCCATAGGCGCCCGCCTTAAAGAAAACCGATGAGTTATCCAGAAAATCGCGGTTGCCACGTGCAATGTGAAAATATGCTACCATAAACGCAGCAATTCCACGCATCATCTCAACCGAGCCCAGATTCTTATTGTGCTGCGACATGAATATTAGTTGGCAGCAAAGATGGGAATAAATAGTTGCTTGTGCAATATAACCGGCGCCGCCTGCATTACTATATAATTACCTGTTGCAGGATGGTTTTAATCATCCATTTGTTTGCAGCGATGGTGATAGCATCATACCTGAAAAATTACCCCCTGGAGCTATTGTGCATATACACCCTGATATAAGGAAAGTAGGTAGGTTGGGTGAATCTATATTAGTTTAATACTCCATAACCTTTTTAGCAACCTTATCGCAGTTATCATACCTAATGCAATTGTTGTCCAAAGCAATATTTGCCTTTCTTTTAGCCTTTTAGCATATGCGACCTGACATTTATTGACTTCTTCTTTCAATCTTTCTACGTCCGCACGGTTCACCACCTGCTTTTCTTTGTAAAGCAGTATGGTATCGGTGATGTGTACAGGCGGGCAGGGAATTTTAATTCTCCCTGCCTGTTTGCCCATAACTGTATCGCAGTCGGCATATACATATACCAACTGCGACGGTGCGCCCGGCTTGTACACAACACTATCATGCGTGTATTCAACCGGTGGGTACAGGCCGGCGCATGCCGCAGCCGTAGCGCCGGGATAGGCTGCGTGCAGTTTCATTATTTTCTTTACCGCGTTACGCTCGGCCCTGCAGGATACCAGCAGCAGGGCGATAATGATATATATTGAGTATCTCATGGCTTGTTTATTTTTCAACTATTATTTCTAATCTTTCTATTCTTGTCTGCAGCAGTTTTATCTCCAGTTTCTGCAATGCCAGCTCTGTACGGAAACCATAGTACACGCTGAGCACGGTGGATACGCTGATGGCGGTGCATAATACCAGCGCCCATATGGCGCGCAGGTTAATTCCTTTGAGCTGGCGGTCGATGATATTAATTTCCTGTTGTGTCATGGTGTTCGCTTTTATGTTCACCGAAAAATATTACACCGATGGCCAGCAGTACCTGCACGCTGTCCAGCAGGTAGTCCGTCCATTGCATGGCCAGTTGCTTGCCGGGCTCGGACAATAAAGGCAGGCCGTTGATAAGGTGGTGCTTGGCGGCTATCGCAATAGCCACCAGTGATGTGGCATTGATGAGCCAGCGGGGCGCGTAATTATTCACCTGGCTGAGCCCGAACCTAAGTTTTGATTTCATGGTTAAAGTATTTAGCTGTTTTAAAAATCGGATAATGCGGTACGCCTCCAGCCTGCGGCTGTTTTGATGTAGAGATAATTACCATCCCAGGCAATATCGCCTATATTACCGTTGGCATCGGCGGTAGAAGTTGGGGTGTAGGATGTGCGCAACCTCAACTGGCTGTAACCCGCAGCGGCGGCCACATCGAGCAGGGATGTAGGCGTTGCGTTATTGGACAAATAACCTGTACCGCCTTTTATATACCAACGGTCGGTAAGTGTTTGCAAGGCTGTGCCTGATGCCACTGCTGTGCCTGTGGCAAAGATGACATCGGGCGGGGTAGCCACACCTGTACTTTTGCCTGCAGCCAGCTTGAGGTAACCGCCTGCTTTGTCTGTACCGTTGCCGCCGGATGCATTGATGGTGACAGGTGCGCCAAGGCCATCGCTCAAGGTGCTTCTGGGTCCGGAACCAAAAAAAACCTGCCGGTATCCTCCGGTGGTTGTGTTAGCATTACCATCGGCAATTATCAGCTGGTTGTCCGCGGTAGTCTGCTGGTTATTGCCCATTACAGAGCTATACTTATGCAAAACAGAATTATTTGCTCCAATAATAAATTGGCCTCTACTTGTTGAACCCCCTAAAAAATTTATAGTGTTACCAAACCCTATTATGAACTGATCAGTATCCTCAGTAGTTATTGTATTATAACTGCCCAATGTTACAGCATCACCGGGCGCTGTTGATAAATTATTACCCTCTCCAATAGCATACTGCCATATTTTGGTGGCATTGCTGCTGTTGTTATTGCCTATCTTGATACCCCGCCCACCGGTGCTGCCATTATTGCGGCCTATCAGTACGGAGGTGTAAGCCCCTGTAGTATTTCCATCAAGTATCTGTATGCCTTGTGTGTTGTTCTGAAATACAAGGTTTTTCTCGACATAGGTGTGATCGGTAACACGCAGTGTACCCGTAATGCTGAGACGATAGCCATCATTGACGGTAGAGGCGATACTGATATTACCATTGGAGAATATGCGCATACGAGGCTGGTTGCCCGTGAGTATATCGAGGTTGT
>JACFNS010000114.1 GCA_019454705.1 Taibaiella sp.
CGAAAATGAAATAGTCAATATGTTCCTTTTTCAATGTATCCAAACAAAACTGAACCAGGTATTCTTTTTCAGGCCCTTGAAATGTTTCTTCTTCTCCTTCTGTATGTTTTGGCCCACGTTGGCTGAACCACTCGGCCATACCAACGCCGGTGTCCGGGTGTATCCTTCTATACAACCATTGTGCCATTTTGTTGCGCAACACGGTTTTCAGGAGCTTATAACCGTAGTCACCAGGACCGAGGCCATCGCCATGCCCGATGAAAAACTTCTTTCCGTTGAATTCGCGTTCTACCGGCTTATGGTGTACGGGTATGTTCAGTTCGTCCATGAAGTAGTCCACCATCCACAGGTCGTGGTTGCCGGTAAAGGCCTCGATATGCAAACCTGTGTCAGACAACTCAGCCAGCTTGCCCAGGAAACGGGTATAACCTTTAGGAACAACTTTTCGGTATTCGAACCAGGCATCAAACAAATCGCCGACTAAGTACAGTTGCTCCGCATCGTGCTTTATTTCGTCCAGCCAGTTGCAAATACGTTTTTCGCGGGCTATGCTGGAGGCACGGTCGGGAATGCCGAGATGAAAGTCGGAAGCGAAGTATATTTTTTTGCCCTCGGGTAACTGCATGGGGTATGCTGAATACAGGGGTGCAATTTAGTTCAAATAATGTTTTTATCCGCTCAACGCCTTGTTAACAGCGGTGAAACGGGGCAATAAAAAATTTTATTTGGAAATTTGAAACACACGATTATATCTTTGCACCAGTTCTTTACAACGATTCTTATCAAGAAAGACTGAGGGATATGGCCCGTTGACGTCTTAGCAACCATCAAGGTGAAAGCCTTGAAAGGTGCTACTTCCATCCTGCAGCAATGCGGGGCAGATAAGTCAGATGCAATAGTTTGCAGCTACTAACGCTACAGCGTTATTAAACATAACTAAAGCTCTTCTGGTCTGCCGGAAGAGCTTTTTTGTTTACCCCAACCCCTAAAGGGGCTAAGTAAATTTCCAAGCTCATTCCGTCAGTGCTTTCCTGGTAAGTCTTCGTGCTTTATGCCCTCCGGGCAAGAATAGTGTCCTCCTTTCAGGGAGGATGCAGGAGGGTTTACATTTAAAACCAGGAATAAAATGAGTACAGTAACAGAATTAATCCACAGCATTCCCGTTGACCCGCTGACAGGCGCTATATCAGTGCCTATTTACCAGACATCTACCTACGTGCAGGAAGCGCCGGGCGTGAACAAAGGCTATGACTACGCCCGCAGCAACAATCCCACGCGCGAGACGCTGGAAAACATCATTGCGCAACTGGAGGGCGGCGCACAGGCATCAGCATTCGGCAGCGGGCTGGCGGCTATTGACGCGGTAGTGAAGTTACTGCAAAGCGGTGACGAGATACTGGCCGTTGATGATATCTACGGCGGGGCGTTCAGGCAGTTTACGCATATCTACCAAAAGTTTGGTATTAACGTAAACTATGTAGACACAACCGATGTAGCCAATGTGCTGGACGGCATCACCCCGCAAACCAAACTGATATGGCTGGAGACACCCACCAACCCCACGCTGAAGATAAGCGATATAGCTGCTATTGCTAAGATTGCGCAGCAGCATAACATACTGCTGTGCGTGGACAACACTTTCGCTTCGCCTGCCTTGCAGCAACCCATATTGCTGGGTGCCGACATAGTGATACACAGCGCCACCAAGTACCTGGGCGGCCACAGCGACCTGATAGCAGGACTGGTAGTGTGCAGGACCAAAGAGTTGGGCGAACAAATCAAGTTCATACAGAACGCATGTGGTGCTATACTCTCCCCTTTCGATAGCTGGCTGGTGATACGCGGGCTGGAGACCCTACACCTGCGGGTACAGCAGCATAGCGCCAACGCCTTGGAACTGGCGGAGTTCCTCCAAGCGCACCCTGCGGTTGACAAAGTGTACTACCCGGGATTGAAAACGCACCTCAACCACGAGATAGCAGCTAGGCAGCAGTCAGCCTTTGGTGGTATTGTCACCTTTACGTTAAAGAACGACACCGAAGACGCGGCCAAGAAAGTAGTGTGCAACACCCGACTCTTCAAACTGGCGGAAAGCCTGGGCGGAGTGAAAAGCCTGCTGTGCCACCCCGCAACAATGACCCACAAATCGATACCCGCTGAAAAGCGCCGTGCAGCAGGTGTGCAGGACAGCCTGATACGCCTGAGCGTAGGACTGGAGCAGGCAGCTGACCTGAAAGCCGACATAATACAGGCGCTGGACAAACTGAACAAAGCAGTACAGGAGCCAAGGGTATTTGAATATCAATAATCACAACCAAAACATATTGTCTAAACAACTTAAATCAATTGCAAAATGTCTAAACAACTGAACATCGGATTATTCGGATTTGGCGTAGTGGGCGAGGGCCTGTACAAAGTATTGAGCCAAACACAATCGCTGAACGCCACTATCAAAAAAGTGTGCATCAAACACCCCGACAAAAAACGCTCTGCACCACAGGAACTGTTCACGGTCTATCCAGAGATACTTCTATCAGACAGCAGCATCAATGTGATAGTGGAACTGATAGATGATGCGGACGCGGCGTTCGACATAACTAAAAAAGCACTGAAAGCAGGCAAGGCAGTAGTGAGCGCCAACAAAAAGATGATAGCCGAGCACCTGCCTGAACTGTTGCAACTGCAACAGGAATACAAAACTCCCCTGCTGTACGAAGCTGCCTGCTGCGCCAGTATACCCGTCATACGCAACCTGGAAGAGTATTATGATAACGATCTGCTGCAAAGTATCAGCGGTATTGTCAACGGCTCTACGAATTATATACTCACCAAGGTGTTTGAAAACAAACTGAGCTTTCATGATGCGCTGCTGGAGGCGCAGTACGAGGGCTTTGCCGAAAGCAATCCCGCGCTGGATGTAGAGGGTGTAGACGCGGTGAACAAACTATCCATCGTACTCGCACATGCTTATGGTATAGTAGCAGCACCAAACAAACTGACCTACTCCGGCATACAAAACCTGGATCCCTACGATGCCGTGTATGCCTGTGAAAAGGGCTACGAAATAAAACTAGTGGCCCAGGCCAAGAAGCTGCCGGGCAATAAGGTAGCCGCATTCGTACTGCCGCAGTTTGTAAAAAAAGACAGCCTGCTGCACCGGGTAAAAAATGAATACAACGGCGTAGTGATAGAAAGCGGTCTTGCGGAAGAACAGTTCTTCTATGGCAAGGGGGCGGGCAGTTTCCCGACAGCAAGCGCCGTACTCAGCGATATATCGGCGCTGCGCTATGGCTATGCTTACGAATACAAAAAGCTGTACCGCGACAATACGCCTGCCCTGACCGATGAATATTACCTGCGGGTGTATGCCAGCTTCGACGGGCTGTTCAATGTGCCGCACGAGCGCTTTGAACGCATTGAAGAATGGAGCAGCAATGACAAACGCTGTTGCGTGACCGGCATAGTGAGCAGCCGCCAACTGGCCGACACATATTGGTGGAAACAGAAAGGCGTTTCGCTGATACTGCTGCCAGATGCGTTTGTGGACAAACTTCCGGAGCCTAAGCGGGTGCAGGAGGAGGTGCTGTTTGTATAGTAAGTCCTCCGTTTTGTGCATTTGGGAACAAAACCTTCTTAGTTAACTCGCTTTTAGATGTCATTTCAATGATTTCGTTGAGCTCACTGCGTTCGGTTGTTCCCAAAATGTTCCGTTTTGATGCCGGATTTTCGGAAAAACAAAACCGCACAATTTCATAAGTGGTTGGTTGTGAGTTGATTGACAATTTTGTTCCAAAATGTTCCCGGAAATTTGATTTTTGTCCTGCTGGTGTCAACCACCCCGATTGGCTCTTGCCCTCCCGCCTGTGGCGGGATAAATGCCCGCATTCGCCAATGTCCCCTCCTAAAAACCCCGCACGGGCGGGACAGGCAGGAGGGGAGTTTGCAGTCGGTGTTCGATGTGTCAAAGAGCGTTTGGCGCCCTCTTTACAGATAGCGCAACTAATATGTAAATATACGTAAAATTGTTGTGATATTTTGTTAATGGTATGGGATTATGGTGGTTGGTGACAACACCAACCACAAGGCGACTTAGAATATCGTGGATAGAGTGTAACTTGGGCTTAATAAACCTGAGTAAATGACAGACCCGAAATTGAGGAAAACACAATATGCTGACCTTGACAGGTTGTTTGACCTGCAGGCGGATGATGAAGCGGGGTATATGGCTGCGTTTGTGAGCAGCACCTGGAAAGACAGGGATGCCTATTTTGCCAAGTGGGAGGGATTTTTGATGGACGATACCGTTAACTCGTGGACCATACTGGTGGACGGTAATATAATAGGCAGCATAGGGACGTATGTAATGGATGGCGAAACACAAATAGGCTACGGCATTGGCAGAGAATACTGGGGTCTGGGGTACGCCTCGCGGGCTTTGGCTTTGTTCCTGCAACAGGTAGATACCAGGCCACTGCATGGGCGTGCCGCATCAGATAATATACGTTCTATTAAAATGCTGGAGAAAGCAGGCTTTACACGAACGGGTACGGAACGGGCATTTGCCCTTGCCAGGAATGAGGAAATAGAAGAAGTACTTTTCAGGCTGGATTGATAGCCTGTGCGTGCATGATAAAGGGCAGATAAATAAGTGCGGGCCTCCGTTCAGGAAGCCCGCACTATAATAAGGACTTAATCGATTTTACAGTCAACAGTACCACCTGTGAGGCCAATGGTACTAACCAGGTTATTTTCAATGTTCTTGCAGGTACCTTCCGCACCCTTTTTGTTAGTTTTCTCAATTCCGGTTGTCTGTACGATTGAGAAAGGTGTTCCAGTGCCCAAATCTACAGATATGGTACAGTCGCAGTCGTAATCTTTTTTACAAGACAAGAGGCTGATGCTGCAAACGGCAGCGAGTAGTAACATTTTAAATTTTGAGTTCATCCCGGTTTAGATTTGGTTTCAAATATAGATGCTTTGTGTGATATTTTTTAATTGCAGCCCTAAGCAACAGTCGTAAATAGCCTTTGCATTGTCGCATATTGCCATCAACTGTACGGATTTTTACCGCCACTTTTGTACTGTTGAAAGTTAACTACAACATTGCAGGGTGGAGCAGCGACCACGATAAAAAACGGGCGTGACCGAAAGGCCATAAGAGTAGGATAAAAATATAATCTTATGTCAAACAGCGTAACACTGCACAGGGTGCTTAAAACTTCTCCTGAAAAATTATACAGGGCTTTTACTGAACCAGCGGCTATGGCTTCGTGGTTGCCGCCGTATGGGTTTGTATGTACCGTACACGAAATGAACGCGGTACAAGGCGGGACATTCAGGATGTCTTTCCAGAATTTTACAACAGGCAACGGCCATTCTTTTGGCGGCACTTATGTAGAAATGAAGCCGAACGAGTTGCTGAAGTACACGGACAAATTTGATGATCCCAACCTGCCGGGAGAGATGACTACCACAGTATGGATGAGCAAAAACCTTGCCGGCACTGAATTGAAAATTGAACAGACGGGCATACCTGACGCCATACCGGCGGAAATGTGCTACCTGGGCTGGCAGGATTCGTTAGACAAACTGACGAGGCTGGTAGAGCCGGAGATACCGGATGCGTAGGTTTCGTATAAACTATTAGTTATTAAATGCAGGCTCAGGCCTGCATTTTTGTTTGCGACTAGACTATGAAAAGCAGGCGCGAGAAATCCCCCTATCCCCCTTAAGGGGAGACTAATTATAAAACATCGCTGTTCTACATCTCCCTGCAGAACATCTTGAACAGCGTGAGCATTTCTTAACCTTAGTTAATTTTCCGGGTATTTATTATACGGAACTTAGCGTATCCTTTAAAAGGTCGTTTGCGCATAACATTCGGACACTTGCCAACCGACCATACAAAACAGTAGTCTAACAATCACATGATTTTAAAAATGAAAAGCATTAATATTCTTATTGTAATAGTTGTTGCCTTTTTAAGTCCGCTACATTCACCGGCACAGAGTTTGAAAAAAGCTTTGTTTTTAGGCAACAGCTATACAGGCGTAAATGACCTGCCTGGAATGGTAGCCGACGCAGCAGCATCGGCAGGAGATACACTGATATTTGACAGTAACACGCCGGGAGGCTATTATATAGCACAACATCTCACCAACCAGGCTTCGATGGCTAAAGTGGCTGCGGGCAGCTGGGATAATGTGATACTGCAAGACCAGAGCATGGCATTAGCCTATCCCTCCACTTTTATGAACTTCCTGCCATACTGCGTTACAATGGACAGTACCATAAAGGCAGAAAACAGGTGTGCGCAAACGATGTTTTATGCTACATGGGGTAGGAAACCCGGGGACCAGTATTACTGCACACCCCCGGAATGTGACCCCAGCAGGTGGATAACCCGTACATACTACGAGATGGATAGCACAATAGGTAGCCATTACAAAGTATTTGCAGATACACTGAAAGCTTCTGTATCTCCTGTGGGCACCGTATGGCGATACATCAGACGGAATTACCCGGCAATAGAGCTATATCAAACGGACGACAGCCACCCGTCTGTAGCAGGTAGCTATGCAGCAGCATGTTGTTTTTATACTGCTATATTCAGGAGAGACCCTACACTCATTACGTTTAACGCAGGACTTGCCGGCACAGATGCAGCCAATATCAGGACCGCAGTAAAAGAGGTGGTATATAATCATTTGACTGACTGGAATATTGGTGTGTATGACCATTTGCTGGACAGCGCATGCCTACAATTAAATATCGATGACAGATATAAAAAGACTCCGGAGTGGCGTATAGCGCCCAACCCGGTAACTGATATATTAACGGTGGACCTTGGAGGCTACGAGGCGGGCAGGGTAATAGCTGTATATAATGTATATGGTACGCTGATAAAAGAAGTGGAGGCAACACAAGGTCCGGTAAGCATTGACTTAAGTGCATACCCGCAAGGGATGTATATTATACGATCATCAGATAGCCCCCGGGCATATAGGGTGTTGAAAAGGTAGGTGATAGTGATTCATTGCTGTTCCATCTACCGCAGGGGGATGCGGAATACAGAACAGAATGCCGGCACTAATCATCAGCTTACAAATTTTGAATATCGGTCAGAGACCGGGTGATTTGCTTAGACACTGGTCACCCTGCGGAAGACCCGCGCCAGTGGTGGGGTTAGTTTAGCAAGAGTTTGTCAATGTTAACTGAACTAAAATATATAGGATTACTTATTAGAATTTTAAGTACTTCACTCAAATATGTTCGAGCAATGTCGACTGACGGAACAGAAACATTCTCTTCAAGCTTTATTTCTCTAGCCTTATTAACCTTATGGCTTCCATGTATAATTGAGGATCGATAGGAGTATATTTTCTTTACATTAGTAAATACATGTTCTGGATTAAATCTATCTCTACTATATGTCCCTAGTAAAGCTGCTATTCTCATTGCTAACTTGTGAGTAATTTCACTTTTTTCTTGATCGCTTAAAAGCATTTCAAGCGCTATAATAATGTCTACAATGACAT
>JACFNS010000115.1 GCA_019454705.1 Taibaiella sp.
TTCTTTTTAAATTCTTCGCCACGCATACCCGTACCTGTACCATCGGCACATACAATGATATAACCCTTTTGTGCCAGCATCTGGTGCCAGAAGTAGTTGTTGACAGAATAACGGTCGAGCACCTGTTGTGAACCCGGCCCGCTGTATTGGAACATCAATACAGGGTATTTTTTGTTCTTGTCAAAGTTGGGAGGTGTTATCATCCAGGCGTTCAGGTCATCTCCATAAGCGCCTTTGAATGTTGTGAATTCCAGTTTGCCCAACGCATACTCCTCCAACTTTAGCGCCAGTTTGAGATTATCTTCGAGTATGCGCACTATTTTTCCATCGTTATTTCTCAGGTAATAGATAGGTGGTTGATTGAGCGTAGAATACTTATCCAGGAAGTAGTTATGCCCCTCGATAGAAGTGATGGCGTGTGTACCATCTTCGGGTGTCAGTAGTTCTTTACCCCTGCCGTTCCAGTTTACCGCATAGAGTTTTCTCTCCAGTGGAGTTTTTTCAGCAGCAGTATAGTACACTTTCTTGCGTTTGGCATCTATACCTACTATCTGGTCTATATCAAACTTGCCGGGGGTAAGTTCTTTCAGTTCGCGGGTTTTCCAGTTCCAGCTATAGAGGTGGTTGTATTTATCACGCTCGCTGGTAAAAATAAAAGTATTGCCACCGGGCAGGAACTCCAGGTTATCGTTGATGTCTATATAGTATTTATTCGTTTCAGTGTATATCACCTGCGACACACCACTACGGGCATCTGCCAGCAACAGTTCCAGGTGGTTTTGCAGGCGGTTGAGCCTGTACACGCAGAGTGCTGAAGGGTCTTTTGTCCACTTGATGCGAGGGATATACTGGTCGGTTTCTTTACCCGCATTAACTGTAACTGAAGAAGCATCTGCCAGGTTGTGGATACGTATTTCCACCACAGAATTAGGTTCGCCTGCTTTAGGGTATTTGTACTTGTAATTCTCAGGATAGAGGCCGTTGTAAATGGGCAAAGTGTACTCGGGTACCTTGCGCTCGTCAAAGCGGTAGTAAGCCAGGTATTTACCATCGGGCGACCATTGGAAGGCGCGTGTAAACCCAAACTCCTCCTCGTACACCCAATCGCAATTACCATTGATAATTGAGTTCCACTCTCCATCAATAGTTACATGCGTCACTTTACCAGTGGCCAGGTCTTTGTAATGCAGGTCGTTACCATGTACATATGCTACTTTAGAGCCATCGGGAGAAAAAGTAGCATGTAACACTTTTTCGTCCGTCAGCAGGTCTATCCTTTTGTTGGCGATATCATACACATATGTTTTGTAGAAAACCGAATGTCTGTACACCGGGTCCGGCTCTGATTTAATGAGCAGTTTGGTTTCATCATCACTGAATTCGTATCCTGAAACACGTACTGCCTTTCCATCTACCTTGGCAAATTTGCCATTGAATACCGTACCTACCCAGCCATCGTCGGCGAGGTTGTACACATTAATCACCTGGTTTTTGTCTTTCGTCTCCAGTTTAGAGTAACGCATACCGTCTTTCATAGCATTGAAGCCGGGGACTGACTTCATGCTAAATGTATTGTTACGGTACAGGTCATCAAGGGTAATAAGTTTATCGCCTTTGCCGGCAAAAGACAAATGGCTGAGCAACAGCGCAACCAGAACCAGTGTATATCGCATATCAGAGAATTGTATGAACTACCAAAAATAATAAGGATGGGGCTTAGAATGAAATGCCGGCGTGGGTAAAATATGGGGTATTTTGACGTAAAAAAAGCCCGCACAGTTGTGCAGGCTTCAAATATATTGGTGGAAATGTTATTAATAATCGATAGTGGCCTGAATACCCCTGTCTATAAGTGCCTCAGCCTTGGGCCTCAGGAAGTCGAAACTACCCTTTTTTACGCCGTATTTGCCCTTGTGGTGTATGAACAAAGCGCATTGCTCAGCCTGTTCCGGGCTATGCTCACAAATATCCACCAGAGAATCTATTACATGGTCGAAAGTATTGACCTCGTCATTCCAGACAATAAGGTTGTGCAGGGACTCCACGATGACATCCTGGTCGGAGTCTTCCTGTGTCTGCCATTGAAAAGAATTTAAGGGCTCCTGAAACGTGTTCATCAGATTTTGTAATTTTTAAAAATACCGGCTGCAAAGATACGAAATAGTATAAAAATGCCCCCTTTATAACGAGTTGATTTTTCAAAGTCCCCCGTCAAAATGACTAACTTTGCCATAAGAGAAAACAGGGCAATGTTTGTAAAAAAGTTAATGGACGAGCTGAACAGGCTGAGCAACGAGGATATGCAACGTGCTGAAAAACAGCCCATTATAGTAATACTGGATGACATACGTAGTATGCACAATGTAGGTTCGGCATTTCGTACCTGCGATGCTTTCAGGATAGGGGCACTATACCTGTGCGGCTATACCCCTCAGCCACCCCACCGCGATATACACAAAACGGCATTGGGCGCGACCGAAACGGTGCCCTGGCAATATTTTAAGACAACAATGCAGGCCGTTCAGGCTGCGAAAGACGAAGGCTGTAAAATAATAGCCATTGAACAGGTGTATGACAGCACTATGCTGGACAATTACAAAGTTACTTTAGGGGAAAAGATTGCCCTTGTATTTGGCAATGAAGTGGGCGGGGTAAGTGAAGAGGTAATACAGATGGCCGATGAATGTATAGAGATACCACAGTGGGGCAGCAAACATTCGCTGAACATATCGGTAAGTATGGGAGTGGTGCTGTGGGAAATGGTGCGGGGCAGGCAGTTATAAAGCCTGAGCCCTTACCCGCTTCAGCAGGTTAACCTTGAGAAGGATATACAGAAGGATGAGTATTGCGAAAAGAATAACCAGCCCCGGAATACCATAGTCTGTTTTAACCAGGAGCATATTGATGCCGAACTGCACAAAGGCGTAGATACCAGCTACCAGCAAATGTGGCCAACCCATTTCGTTACTCATTACCTGGTACATATGGCGGCGGTGGGCCTCCCATACCTTCTCGCCCATACGCCAACGCTGAACGATTGTCAGTCCGGTTTCTACTACGTATACAGACAGGAAGCCAAGGTATTTATAATCATCTGTAACCACGATACGCTGCACCAGCAGGAAACAGACTATCACCGCAATACTGACGCTGCCCACATCGCCGGCGAAACATTTCGCTTTTTTACGTGCATTGAATAAGAGGAATACCAATAATGCCACGCCCACAAAAGCCTGTAATTCAAGATTGATGAGATCTTTTTCTGTAAGCATGAGCGGGAACAACACTGCCAATGTGTAGAAGCCGGTTATTCCGTTAATACCATCCATGAAGTTGAAGGCATTAATCATACCCACAACAAATATGAAAGCAGGAATTATTAGCCATACAGGTAGCGAGTAGGCACCCGACTCATACAATATCAACCCGGTAGCAAGCAGATGTACACCAAAACGCAGGCTACGCGCCTGACTGCGAATGTCATCGATAAAACTAATAGCACCGGAAGCCAACACTGCCAATGCAAACCAGGGGTAATGCATGGAGTTAAGCAGGAAGTAGAGGATAATGGTTATGGGGAATATGACACCCCCACCCCTGATAACAGGTTTGATATGCGAGCTACGCTCGTTGGGTTTATCTATTATGCGAAAACGAATTGCCAGACGAAAATAGACGATCATAGCCGCCAGCAGTATTGCCGCCAACAAAATATAATCGTATACATATAAAGATTGGGGAAACAAACTTAGTTGTTTTGAAATGAAGCGATGGTGCGTTCAATACCATCGGTAACAGATACCGGGAATTTATCTACACTTAAAGCTGCTTTTATTTTCGCATTGCTGACAACGTAGTTTTCAGTCAGCTTGTTTAGTCTTTCGGTATTAAACGGCAACTTTAGAGTAGTTCCTATACCCGCCATAGCGGCAACCAGGGGTTTAGGGATATTCAGCATTGGTGCTTTTCTCCCGATTGCCTTGCCAATTACGCCAAACAAGTCCTTTACCGACATGGGTTCATCGTCTGACAGGTTGTACACCCCGCTCTGTATATCGCGGATAAGCAGTTGGTGACAGACGTAACAGAAATTCTCGACACTAAGGAAAGAGCGGCTGTTGTTGTACGCACCTAAAGGATATGGCAAGCCCTTGACTGCGAATTTGTACAGCAGGTTCAGGTTGCCTTTGTTCCCCGGCCCATGCACCATACATGGCCTGAGTATATAAAATGATTTACGATTAACACCCAACGACAACTGCCTGATATAGTCTTCCGCCTGTAACTTCGATTTACCATAGGCGGTAACAGGCGTGGGGTGTACATCCTCTGACAATACTCCATCAACCGAATCGGCAACAGCTTTTACACTACTGACATATATAAACTTACGTGCGTTGCTTTTGAGGTAGTAATCGTAGAGTAACTTAGTCAACTCGTAATTGACCTTGTAATAGGCTGAGTCATCAAGTGCTTTTTTTGTATCATGCGCTAGTCCGGCCATGTGAATGACTCCATCCACATCATCGAAATGCCGTTGCGCCAGTTCTTCCCAAAGTAATTCACCGGGTTTACCCGTCTTTTTCCTTGTCAGGCACAGAAACTCTACCCCAGTAATATGCTGCCTGAGGTAAGGTAACAGATTAGTGCCAATGAAGCCGGTTGCACCGGTAACCAGGATTTTCACAAAAAACTATTGATTGTTGAGTACGAACTCAAAAGGCTTGAAGATATACTTGGTATAAATCTTCAAGAAATTGGTACTGAGATTATTCTCAGCGCAAGCACGTTTTATTTCTTTGTTCAGTGTGATGATACTGTTGATGTTACGCGTGCTGACACCTCCCATACGCATACGAGTAGTTTTTATAGGCAAATATTTATAATTAATACGATTAACATAGAGGTAGCGTATCAACAACTCGTAGTCAGCGGCTATTTTATAATCTGTTTTATAATAGCCCAATTTGTCGAACATAAAGCGCCTGCAAAAAAAAGACGGATGTGGCGGCATATAGCCCCATGCAAATTTTTCAGGCCGCCATTTGCGAGCATTGTAGTGGCGCAGAATGCGTGTGTTGTCATCATTGACGAATACTATATCAGCAATAGTAGCATCTAAAGCAGGCTCATTATTGAAAGCCTCCGCAATATTGCTGATAGTATAATTGTCGAAGAAGAAATCATCGGCATTCAGGATGCCGACCACATCGCCGGTAGCCATGCGTACACCTTTGTTCATAGCATCATAGATGCCCTTATCTTTTTCTGATACAAACTTTGTGATACGCGTACCGTAACTCTTTACAATATCTACAGTGCCGTCTTTAGAGCCACCGTCAATAATAATATATTCTATATCGTCATAATCCTGCGCCAACACACTATCTATGCAGCCCCGTATTGTGGCCGCACAATTATATACTACTGTAACAATGCTAATCTTCATCTATTGCTACTTTTCCAGCACTATGTTCTCCAATACCAACATATCCATATCCGTCCTTAGGAAGCAGTTCAGTGCTTCTTCGGGCGTATTTACAATCGGTTCGTTTTCATTAAATGATGTATTTAGCAATATCGGCGTGCCGGTTTTCTTCCTGAATGTATCAATCAGGGCGTAATAGCGGGGACTTACTTCTTTCATTACAGTCTGTAGCCTGCCCGTACCATCTACGTGGGTCACGGCAGGTATTTCAGCATGTTTCTCCGGTTTGATAGGTAATACCTTTTCCATAAAAGGCACATCCTCTACCCTCGTGAAATATTCGCCTACATAGTCTTTAAGTATAGATGGCGCAAAAGGTCGGAAACTTTCCCTCCTTTTTATTTTACTGTTAAGCAGGTCTTTAGCTTTAGGGTTACGAGGGTCGGCAATAATACTCCTGCCACCCAGCGCTCGTGGGCCAAATTCTGCACGGCCCGAGAACCAGCCTACAACGCCTGGCTCTAATAACTTGTTCGTCACCCTATCGTACAATTCATCATCGCTGTAACGGGTATATTTCACGCCACGCTCTTTCAGATATGCCTCTATCTCATCGTTAGAGAAGCGGCTGCCTGTATATGCGCTGTAAATAGGTTCTGCTCTAGGCATATCCAATATATGATTGTAGAGGTATAAGCCCGCTCCCATAGAAATACCTGCATCGTGACCGGCTGACGGAATATATAGCTGCTCAAAGGGCGTTTGAGACAGGACTTTGCCATTTGCAACCGAGTTCTGCGCTACCCCACCCGCTATACATACATTCTTCAAACCTGTCTTTTTGTAGAGGTGATTTAATATATGCATAATCAGCTCTTCGCACACTCGTTGTACAGACGCCGCCATGTCTTTATGCTTCTGTGTCAGTTCATCACCTTTCTTACGTGCTGGACCAAATACGTCTTCAATTTTAGATGTATATAGTTGCGAAACTGTAGGGATATTGTTTTCGTAATCCAGTTTAATTTGAGAGGGAGAGGTAAAATACTTTTGTTCCCATGTAAACAAGCCGTTATCTGTAAACTTCAACATCTTCTTGATGTCGTCCACATATTTAGCTTCTCCGTAAGGAGCCAAGCCCATCACTTTGTACTCATCACCATAATGCGGAAAACCCAGATATTGCGTAAAAGCAGTATAGAACAACCCGGCCGACACAGGAAAATCAACTGAATCCAGCACTACTATTTTATTACCCTTACCAACAGCAATCATAGTAGTAGTAAAGTCTCCCGAACCGTCAATAGAAAGTATCGCAGCCTCATCAAACGGGCTGGCGAAAAATGCAGAGGCCAGGTGGCTCCTGTGATGTTCTACCTGGTGAATTTTAGGTTTAATAACAGATGCCGATACACCAAAGGCCTTTTGAAACTCCTCCTCCAGCGAAGAAACGTTTTTAGCATTCTTGAGCCTGTCCATAATAAGCCCTGCATTTGCCAACGGATTTTTGGCAATGAATGCCAATTTGTTCGCACGTTTAGCTTTGGGGTCGCGGCCTATAGCTATGTAATCTAATTGTTCCAACGTTATACCTGCTTCCTGCAGGCAGAACTTAATAGCCAAAGCCGGAAAGCCCGCCCAGTGTTTCACACGAGTAAAACGTTCTTCTTCCGTAGCCGCTATTAGTTTTCCATCAACAAAAATAGCAGCGCTTGAGTCCGCATGGTATGCATTAATTCCTAAAATAGTCATTGTGTGTATTGGTTTTCTGAAGCTCTATGCCGAGAACATTTCCCGGTACTGAGCCTTTATATCGTCAATATTATATTGTTGTTCAATGTATTTTTTTGCAGCAAGAGTTGCATTACTGTATTCGTATGCTTCCTTTTCTATCAGGGTATCTATCAACCTTGCAAATACAGTTACCTCTTCTGGATTTATATTATAACCTGCACCTGCGGACTCCAAACCGTTCCATGGTGTGTTGTTACTGGTGACGACCGGCCTGCCCGAAGAAAGTGCCTCGTATATGGCATGTCCGAAA
>JACFNS010000116.1:0-1694 GCA_019454705.1 Taibaiella sp.
TTTGTTCACCGTCAATGGAAAACACAACGACCTTACGCCAGTTACTAAGCACCAATCCTTTCATTTCTTTTGGGTGGAACATACCAACTACAGCTATAATTCTGTTGATGCCAAGGCTGTCGAGTTTTATTTGTTCAATGTTATATAAATACTGATCTTCCCCTAAATCTATCTGCCGCGACGTGCCAGTCCGTGTATTGATAAATAATATATGCCTGCCTGAAACGCCTTTTTTGCTATGATCTTCGAACGTGGCAATTGCAAAATCAGTACCCTGTACTTCGATAAGTTTATTGTAGCTGGTATATTCTTTTTTCTCCTGAGCCGTGATGAAGCCTGAGATAAAAAGCGATACTGTGAAAAATAACGTCTTCATTTCATGTAGATTTAGTGTGAAAGAATGAGAACAAAGTTTGCTTCTTGCAACGTGATATTGATTATCCTTCCTGTTAATTTATTCCCAAAGGTTTTACAACCCTCCCATCTTACACACTTTCTTATACTCAGCCGATGTCACCTTACCAACGGATAAACGGGATAAGCGCACCAGGTCCATATTAGCCAGATCTTTGTCAGCCTTTATCGCTTCCAGCGTTACGGGCTTGGGCATGGCTTGTACTGGCTTTAAGTCCACCACTACCCAGTTTGTATCATCGGTAGTGGGGTCCTGGTAGGCGGTTTTTACCACTTCGGCTATTCCTACTATCGCCAGCCCTTCGTTGCTGTGATAAAAGAACACCTGGTCGCCTTTCTGCATTTCGCGGAGGTTGTTGCGTGCCGCATAATTGCGTACACCGTCCCAATGGGTTTTCTTGTCTTTTACAAGCTGCTCCCAGCTATATTTAAATGGTTCAGATTTTACCAGCCAGTAATTCATTATTATACCAGTTTTGTTGTACTAAAATATCCTATTTATCCCTTTGCAGCAAGTATGAAGCCAGCTTACGCAGTGGCTCTTTCCTTTCTGCAGGTACGTCTATTTCTTCCAGGTTAGTAAATGCCTTTTCAGAATATGCTTCTACTGCCGCGCGACAGAGTTCATCGGCGCCTGTATTCTTGTACAGGGACAATACTCCCCTCACCTTCACTTCTTCTTCAGCCACCATCAACTCATCAAACTGACTGCCATAAGCACCTGCCAGTTCTTTTGCTTTCAGCAGCAGGAAGGTTTTTTTATTGGCACGAATGTCACCACCGTTTTGTTTGCCGAGTTTTGCAGTATCGCCAAAAGCATCTAAGTAATCATCTTGCAACTGGAAGGCAATGCCCACGTTTTTGCCGAACTCATACAGCTTGTTGGCATTGGCTTCAGAAGCTCCCCCGATTATTGCGCCCATCTTCAGGCTGCACGCCAGCAGTACCGACGTCTTGAGAGCAATCATATGTATGTATTCATCAATAGACACATCATCGCGCTGTTCAAAGTCCATATCCAGTTGCTGTCCCTCGCATACTTCTATGGCAGTGGTGTTGAAGAGTTGCAGCAACTCAGGCAGGTGGTTCTTCACGTTCGCCAGTTGCACATAGGCATTGATGCACATAACATCACCACTCAGTATACCTGCCGTCAGCCCGTATTTGGCATGTATGGTGGGGTTGCCCCTGCGCAAAGGAGCTTTGTCCATTATATCATCATGTACCAGGGTGAAGTTGTGAAACAATTCTATAGCCGCTGCTGCGATCAATGCGACTTC
>JACFNS010000116.1:1704-7392 GCA_019454705.1 Taibaiella sp.
TTATTTCACCAAACAACTCATTGCCCATGATGCACAAAGCCGGGCGCACCCGCTTGGCCCCCAGAGATAACAAATACCTGCACGGTTCGTACAGGTTTACCGGCTCCTGCGGAAACAAACCCTCCGTCTGCAACCTTTGTTCAAATTCAATTACTATCTCTTTAAAATCCTGCATCTTTATTTCTTACGTCCTGTTTTCTTTTTACTCTCGCTCTTTCTTCCCTGTTGTTTATTATTCGTTGTTAACTTTCTTTGTGGTTTTGCATCACCAACTTCTACCAGGCTGTAGTCTATTTGTCGTTTTTCCAGGTTGGTTGATACTACCCTCACCTTTACTTTATCACCCACGCCAAATCTCATCCTGGTACGCCTGCCCACCAGCGCGTACTCTCCTTCCATCAGCTCAAATTCGTCTATATCATACAGGTCGCTCATGGGCACCATACCTTCACATTTGTGCTCCACTGTCTCCGCCCAAAAACCAAAGCTGGCTACACCGCTTACCACTGCGTCAAATTCACCACCTACATAATCCTGCATGTATTCTACCTGCTTGTACTTGTTGGCTGCACGTTCACTTTCCATAGCCCTACGCTCCTGGTCGCTGCAATGGCGGCATTGTTGCTCCAGGTGTTTAATGGGTTTTATATCCTTCTCCAGGCATTCCAGCAATACACGATGTACCAGCACATCGGGGTAGCGTCGTATAGGCGAAGTGAAATGACAATAATGCTCAAAACCCAAACCATAATGCCCTATATTTTCAGTAGTATATACCGCTTTGGCCATAGTGCGTATCCCTAGTGTTTCCAGCACATGCTGCTCAGGCTTACCCTTGGCCAGTTGCAGCATCTGGTTAAACGATTCGGCTATGGCCTGCGAAGTGTGTGTATTGAACCTGTGCCCGTAACGCGCCGCGAATGTGGCAAAGAGTTTCAGTTTGTCTTCATCAGGCACGTCGTGCACACGGTAAGGAAATGGTACGGGTTTGTTCTTCACATTTATCCCCGATACATATTCCGCCACAGTCCGGTTGGCCAGCAGCATAAATTCCTCTATCAGTTGGTGGGCTTCTTTGCTCTCCTTCACCATTATACCGATGGGCTTACCCTTCTCATCCAGTTTAAAACGTACTTCCTGCGAGGAGAAATTGATAGCGCCTTTCTTAAACCGCTGCTCGCGCAGGTTGCGCGCGATGCTATTCAGAAGCAGAATTTCTGTTTTATGATCGCCCTCAGCGCCTTCTATTATCTCCTGCACTTCTTCGTAAGCAAACCTTCTTTTGGAGCGAATCAGTGTTTTGCCCAGCCAGTAGTCTTTTACCTTGCCCGTCTTATTGATTTGAAACACGGCGGAGAAAGTGTACTTATCCTCATCGGGGCGCAGTGAGCACAACTCGTTTGACAAGCGCTCGGGCAGCATCGGCAGCACCCTGTCAGGCAGGTATACACTCGTTGCCCTGCGGTATGCTTCTTTATCCAATTCCGACCCGGCCGCTACATAATGGCCTACATCGGCTATATGCACCCCTATTTCATAATAGCCGCCTTTCAAGGTTTTTATAGATATAGCATCGTCAAAATCTTTGGCATCTACCGGGTCGATAGTGATGGTCAGCTCGCTGCGCATATCCCTGCGTTTCTTCACTTCCGCTTTGTCCACACCTTCGGGGTAGCGTGCAGTCTCTTCCATCACCTCATCAGGAAAATGAAGCGGAAAACCATTCTCCACCAGTATGCCCTGCATAGCTATCTCATTGGCTGTTTCATTGGTCAGCACACTCACTATCTCACCTACCGGGTTTTTCGATTTACCTGTCCACTCTACTATCTTGGCTATACTATGGTCACCATGTTTTGCACCATTCAGCAGGTGCAGCGGTATATATATATCTACGGGCATCCTGTCCGAATCGGGCACCAGGAAGGCGAAATGTTCATGTACTTCCACCCTGCCGCTAAACTCTGATTGCTTTCTTCTCACCACTTCTATTATCACCCCCTCCGGCCTCGAACCAAATTTCTTGCCCCTTGTAGCTACTTCCACTTTTACCTCATCCCCGTTCAGCGCATTACGTATATTCTGACTTTTCACAACGATATCTTTTGCCTGCCCCTCTACTATCACATACCCCATGCCTGAGCGGGTAACTTCCAGTACGCCTTTGTACACTACCCTGCCACCGCTGTTCTGGTTTTTCTTCTTACTATTCCTCGCCATAATACATCGAATTATTTTCGTTAATTGTGCGTTCTGTATAACCTAAAATTAAGCTATCAAACTCACTACCCGCATTAAATAAAAAAGAAACCTGTATGGGCACCACAGCTATCGTAATACCCCAAAGGCTCAACTTTTCGGCATGAAGCTGTAGCCTCGCCGCATCTTTCTCTGTGGTAACAATAATTTTATCCGGTTGGTTCCAGTTGTCAAAGGTTTCCTTTATTTCTTCCAGGTCTTTTTTCAGGAAGTAATGGTGGTCGGCATAAGTAAGGGGGTGTACCGCCGCAGCATCCTGCTCCAGGTGGCTGATGAGCGGTGCGGGTTTGGCTATGCCACATACCAATAATACATTTTTGCCTGCCAACGATACCTTCTCGCCTGTAAACAGATTATGCGGTGTTTCGTAAAATATACGTGTAAAGAATACCTGCTGATGACTGAACGGCTGTATCTGCCGTATCATATCCCTGGCCTCCTGCTCCTGCATATTGGCAGGACATTTCGATACGATGATAATATCCGCACGTTTGTAGGCTGATTTGTTTTCCCTCAATGTTCCTGCAGGGAGTATCCTGTCTTTATAAAAAGGTTTGGCGTAGTCGGTTATTAAGATATTCACTCCCGGCTTCACCGACCTGTGCTGAAAGGCATCATCCAGCAGTACTACCTCTAGCGTAGGGCGCTGCTGCAATAGTTTGGGTATGCCTGTCATGCGTTCTTCCGCTACACTTACCGTCAGCCCAGGAAATTTCATATGGTATTGCATGGGCTCGTCACCTATTCTCAGTGCATTGGTTTCCGCATCTGCCAACAGGAAACCCTGTGTGTGCCTTTTATAGCCACGGCTCATGGTTGCCACCCTGAACTGGTATTGCAGCAAGCGGATGAGATATTCAACATGCGGTGTTTTACCCGTGCCTCCTACCGACAGGTTGCCCACGCTGATGACAGGCACACTGAATTCGATGGAAGAATAGAATCCACTGTCGTACAGGCGGTTTCTCATCCACACTACAGCGCCGTATATAAAGGCCAGCGGATATAGCAATATGCGCACCACCGAAAATAAATAGTAAAAAAATCTGCCTTCCATTATGCCGTTAACTTATATCATACCCACACATTCTTCACGCTATAAGGTAAAGGTAGTTAACTGCTTCAATACTACACATTTATCATACCCACACACCCTTGATGCATAAATCATATATTTTTATTATCTTGGATGGAATTAATTGTAGAATTAGCTGGCTATTGCACCCTATCCGGCTAACTAATAATTAAAATAATCCGTCTTAATAACAACACCGGAAATAACTATACGATGAATCGCAAAACCTCTATAACATTACACTTCTTTTTTCTATCGCTTTTGCCCTTTATTACCTATGGACAGAATTCAACTTGTCCACCTAATCTGGATTTCGAACAAGGAAATTTATCCAATTGGGAATTTTATACTGGCAGTTGCTGCCCTACCAATACAAATACCAATACAGGTCCATTGGCAGGCAGACACACTCTGATGAGCGGTGCAGGTGTAGACCCGGTTGGCGGTTTTCCTGTGGTGGCACCCGGCGGGGGTAAATACTCATTACGATTAGGCAATAGCAATATCGGTGCCGAAGCAGAGCGTGCCCGTTATTATGTACGAGTCCCCGCCAACCAAAACAATATTTACACCTTACTGTACAGTTATGCAGTGGTCTTTCAAAATCCGGGCCATGGACAGACCGATCAACCCCGCTTCGAAGTAACAGTATTTGACTCAGCTACCGGGGTGCCTGCCCCATGCAACGATTTTACACATGTATCCGGGGTGGGGTTGCCGGGCTTTCAGACTGCGCCTGGCGGTGTATTATATAAACCATGGTCTACAGCCAGTATCGACCTTTCTTCTATGGCAGGCCGTACAGTAGCTATCGACTTTACTTCAGGCGATTGTGCACTTGGCGGACATTATGGCTATGCGTATATTGACGTTGCTTGCAATTTTTTCCAAACACATACACTGTACTGTCCCGACAATCCAACTTATACACTTTCAGCACCACCCGGCTTTCAAACATATGAATGGCGCGACGCAAGCCTGCAAAACATATTAGGAACGAACAAAGATTTGACTATCCCCACACCTACTACTACAACCCAGTTTGCCGTAATACTTGAACCCTACCCCGGTTTCGGTTGCCCTGACACTATTTATACAACCTTTAGTATCAGTAATATGACGATAGACCACACACCAGATACGGCATTATGTAGTGGTACAAGCGTGCAATTAAGCTCGGGTACCAACAGCACATCAGCTCCCCTGGCTTATAGCTGGTCACCGGCTGCTACACTCAGTTGTACTAATTGCGATAGCCCTATAGCCTCTCCTTCAGTTACTACTAAATACTATATAACTATTACAGACAAAGATGGTTGTGATGCTACGGACAGTATCCTTGTAAGAGTAGACGAAAAGGTATTTGCAGAAATACTGGTGGCAGATACATTTTGCGCCTTCGATTCCGTTTCCATTATCAATGATATGCTCAATCCTCCTAACTCAGATTTTCGTTGGAACCTGAATGAAGATTATGGCACGATTATACACGGGCTAGGCAACGATACCATTATCGGCACCTGGCCGTCGCCCGGGTTAAAAAAGATAAAAGTGGAGGCAATCAATGGCTTGTGTAAGGCCAACGATTCGGATTATGTTTATATCAAAGAGAAGCCCTTTGCTAATTTTGAAGGAGATAAAGACGTATGTGTAGGTATGCCCTGGACACTGAGACCATACCCGCAAAATGCAATCTATGAATGGACAATTGACGGACAATCCATTTCAGAAACAGAATTCAGGGATGCTTTTACCCTAACTTGGAATACTACGGGAGAAAAGATGGTAAGGCTAAAAGTTATCAACGAATCGGGTTGTACAAGTTTCAAGGAAGAATCAATAGGCGTACATGAGTATCCGATTGCAGATATAATTCCAATACAGGCAGAAAAACTATGCAAAGGCAAAGAGTATGAATTGTCTGCTGCTACGGGCTACAGGTATGCCTATTCTTGGTCTCCTCCACAATACTTTTCCAATAACAGGTCTCAAACTGTCACCGGCAGGGCAGAGAAGGAGGGTTACGTGTACCTGGTTGTGAGCAACCAATGGAATTGTGTTTCACGCGAATAATTTTTTTTTGTTGGCGGCCTTTGCTGCGACATTTTTATGCCTTGTGCTTTTTCTCCAAACAACGATAGACAAAACGACAGGTACTGGTCGCCGGATATTGACAGAGTTCAACTGGTGCAACTGATGATTGTCAACCGACGCGGGCAAGTAGTTTACAAAACAACATCTCCCGTACCCTGGGATGGTTCAGTTAATGGAAATCCCGCCGGCCAAGACACATATAACTATTTTATAAGGTACATCTGCGATGACGAAGAGATGGAGAAAAAGGGGACACTGAT
>JACFNS010000117.1 GCA_019454705.1 Taibaiella sp.
CGTAACTATGACAGATAAAGATGGTAATGTATATAATGAGCGTTTGCACTTGCAACGCTAAACAATAAGGATAATAGAATAAGAAAAGCCCTGTATGTAATCATACAGGGCTTTTCTTATATACTCTTGATAAGAATGGATTGCTCCTATTTCTTAATGAATACCCGTGTACCTATACCCACTATGCTATAAAGCTCGTCCATATCGGCATTGCGTATAGCTACACAACCGTCTGTCCAGCCTACGCCCAGTTCTATCATATTGTCGCCATTCTTCCATATGCCATGTATGCCTACATTGCCACCTATTCGGGCATTCTTAGGTATCACTCCTCTGTCTTTTAGTCTGTTGAAATTTTCTACATGTTCAGCAGTTGGGTAACTCAGCTCCATGTACTTATTGTACTTAGAGTTGGGGTTCAGTCTGGTAATGGTGAACCAACCCTCCGGTGTGTTACGGTCGCCTTCCATCTGCTTGTTCATGGCAGGATTGGGGCCAAACACAGCCCTATACCTGCGTATGAGCCTGCGCTTATAAAACAGCTTCAGTTCGTAATGCGATTTATCAACGTAGATAATCAGTGAATCCCTGTTTAATGTATCAGGGCGGATGGGCATACCGGCACCTATTTTAACCGGTTTGGGCATGATGACAGTTTCAGTCACAATCATCGCCCCCTGCTTATACTGCAGCTCCCGTATGATGTTGCCTTTGCCATCTTCATACTCACGCACCACTTTTACATCCTTCGGCTTCTCTATTTCTTTAGCTACCTGCGCAAACGCGTTCGTGGTGCATACAAATATGCACATAATACATATTGCCGCACCTACACCTATGTGTAATAACCTTAAAACGTTTTTCAACATGAGTGTACACCCTTTCTGCAACTTGCTAAGCTAATAAATTCTGAAAGAAATATCCAGCCTTCAGCTGTTGGTAAATGTTAAAATATCCGGGTTGCTTAAGCAGCCTTTACCGTAAAATAAAATGTGGAACCTTTGCCTGGCTCGCTCTCCACCCATATCCTGCCGCCATTTTGTCTTGTGAACTCTTTGCACAGCATCAGCCCTATACTGGTGCCTGATTCATTAGCCGTACCTGCAGTACTGGTGTTAGTAGGTTCAAATATCTTCGCCTGCTTGTCTTTGGGTATGCCTATGCCGTTATCCTTTACTGAGAATACGACCATATTTCCTTCCGGGTGCCTGGCAGCATTTATCTCCACCTTACCACCGGGATTAGTGAATTTGATAGAGTTTGATAACAGGTTACGCAGGATAAACTTCAACTGGTTTTCATCAGCCAACACCCTTGTGCCCGCAGGCACATTGTTTATGAGGGCAATTTGTTTATTATCGGCAGTAGCTTTGAACAGGCGCATTTTATTGTTGACAATATCCGTGGCATCACAAACGGTTTGGTAAATCCCGTCACCTTTTATCTGCAGTTTGCCCCAATTCAGCAGTTTGTCCAGTGTGTCGATTGAAGCTTTTGCATTTTCTTCTAAAGAATCCAGAATGAATTGCTTTTCATCTTCCGCTGTTTCTTTGCTCCTATATATATCCAGCAATACCGGTATGCTACCGATAGGGCCTTTAAGGTCGTGCCCAATGATGGAAAATAGTCTGTCTTTTACCATATTCGCATCCTGCAGTTCCTGCTGCCGCTGGGCCAGTTCTTTATTTAGCCTGCGCGACCTGGACAAGTAAAAAAACAATGTAACCAGCATGGCACCCAACACGATAGCAGCAGACAAATACAGGTTCCTTATCCGTTTGTTCTGTTCTTCGCTTTCTTTTAATTCGTCCAGTTGGGCACTTGTTTTCTCCAATTCGTATTCGGCCTGAAGGTTGGCTATCGCCTTAGCTTTCTCCATGTTGAACAGGCTATCTTTTAAAGCCTGGGCTTCTCCCATGAACCTCACCAGTTCTTTATACTTACTATTGGATACAGCCCAGTCGGACATACCCTGCAAAATATCCAGTTGCAGCCGTCTATCCCCTATTTCCCTTGCAATCTCCAGTGACTTATAAAAGGACTCTGTGTTTTCCGGGTTAAGTTCTGCTTCCACTACACCCAGGTTATACATAGCCTGTGCGTAATCTTCCCGCATATCCATTTCATCTGCTAAAGCCATAGCCTGCCGGTAACATGCTATTGCCTTATCCCAGTCACTTTTCTCCCGGTGTATAATACCGATATTCATGAGCGGAGAAACCCGGGCCCTTTCAAAGCCCTTCACACTGCTGTACTCCAAGGCTTTCTCGAAGTATTTTTTTGCAGTGTCCAGCTGCTCCATACGTGCATGAGTAGTGCCGATATTATTATACAGGAAAATAGTATTGGCAGTCATTTTAGTTGCCGACGACAAGGCCAGACCCTTATGGTAGTAATCTAATGCTTTGCCGAAATTTCCGGAGAAGTCGTTGGCAACGCCCAGTTTTACATACGCATTGATAATAGCTGATGTATCATTTGTTTGTTCAAAATACTTAAATGCTTCCAGGAAGTAGTTGATAGCCACATCATAATTGCCCCGCACCCCTTCTATTTGTCCGAGGTTGAGCCTGCAACGCGCTACCCCTGATTCATCCTTCAACTTCTCAAATATCTTTATGGCTTCCTTTGCCGCACTTTCCCCGGTTGCATTTCTTCGCTATAGATGCCTGAAAGCATCAGCAAAATCGAGGCCCGTCCTTTTAGATAATTGCTTTTATCAAAGACATCAAGCCCCCGCGTCAGCAAAATCTTCAGCGAATCATTATGCGTGTTTTTATACTCTTCAAAAGCCTGTTTGTATAAATCCAGTTTTTGCGAATCCGACTTAGCTTTTGATACTTCTTTATGATATGAAGCAACAGGTTTTTGAGCAAATGAAAATACCTGCGAGTAAATAATGACCAATAGGGTAACCGCACAAATTTTATACATCTTCCGTCCGTTGCCGGGACAATAGGCAGGCATGCCCCGTTATTAATAATAAAACACAAAATACATAGTGTATGAATAAAAACAAACAGGTGAAACCATACGATAATATGATATAAAAGCCGCGCTGTAAGAATACGGCGCGGCTACCTTTATGCGTGTTTGTCCTTGCTTAAAAATCTATCCGGTAAGAGAGGTTGGGCAATATACCCAACTGGTTGACGGTTTTTACAGCACCGGCTTCCCTGTCGAAATAGGAGTAATAGAAGTTCTGGCGGTTGGTCACGTTCTGTACTTCCAGTTGGATACTGTGTGTAACCCGTTTATTGTTGATTTTGTAATAAACACCCAGGTCGGTACGGAAATAAGCCGGTACCTGGCGGGTAAAATACTGCTTAGGCACATATACAGTTTCCCCCGCCTGTACGGAGCTGTTGATGTCGATAGGAGATTCCCGCATGCCCCCACTATACAATACCTTTCCGTTCAGCCCCAGGATTTTTCTCCCACTCCTGCCTATGCTGAATTCTTTACCGCCCAAAACGTTCACCTGGTAACCCCTGTTGAATGTAGTATTGTATTCGTCGCCGGGGTAGTCTGTGTAGGTCGACTTATACAAAGAGGCTGTAGCCAGCAGGTAATAACTATTGGAGAACGAGCGCTCCAGGCTAAAATCTATCCCATAGTTCTGCCCTGTGCCATCGCTCACTAATTGTTGAGTATTAAAGAGTGAATATATATCCAGTGCATTGATAATAGAGAACCCACCCGTGCTGTCTTTTTCTACAGGAATATTGTAGAGGTATTGATAGTAGACTTCTGTTTTAAAACGCATATTCCAGGGCAGTTGCCGCTCGTAACCTACCACCGCATGGTATGCCTTTAACAGCCCGAGGTCTTTATTAGGATAAGTATCGGCCTGGCCCTGTTTCTTGCTCTGGAACATGTAAGTAGACAGATGTTCGGGCTTGCTATGCAGGCCTGTAGCCAGTGAGTATGTATTTTTACCCGAAGTATAGGTAGCCGCCACGCGTGGCTCAATACTATAGCTGCCATTCAGTGCGAAATAAGAACCGTGCAAGCCGCTAACAAAAGTGAGGTTCTCACTCATACGGTGCTTCCACTGGGCATAAGCCTGGTAGTATTGGGCGTCGCCTTTACTGTTCAGGAATGATTTCCACTCGTTGCTATGTTCATCAAAAAAGTTGTTGTTGAGCTTATACCCCATTTGCTGAGCTATCGCACCAAAACGTACTGTGTTTTTATTGTTCAGCTTGGTATTGTACAATACAGACACCCTGTATGCATTGTTTACAAACGACTCGTTGGCCACATGTACTGTGCGGTAGTCCTGTGCGGGGTTAAGTGTATCTACCAGTTCTTTTTCTTTTTCATAAGATGCCGACACTACTGTTTTCAGATAAGAGTTTTTGCCGGTAAAGTAGGTATGCGATATACCTGCCACACCCATCATATTATCCGCTTTCAGTACAAAGTTGGGGTCGTCGTCTGTCCATTTGCTGCTGTCTTTTACCGGGTCTTTATACGCGCTGTTGTAGCCACCTAATCCCCACAGAGAAAATGTACCAGCCTTAGCCGTAGGGAAATTCAGCTTGATGGACGCATCCTGGTATTTTGGCAATACTCCGCCGAAGCTCACGATGTTATCCAACAATGCCAGTGTGGAATAACGATAGTTGAGCAGGTAAGAAGATTTACCGCCTTTTTTAAATGGCCCTTCACTTGCCAATTCCGTTCCCAGCGTGCTCAACTGGAACGTATGCTCCCGTTTCTCGGTATTACCATTACGGAATTTCATATCAAACACACCCGATAATGCATTGCCCATTTCGGCAGGGAAGGCACCGGTATAAAAATCTGATGTACCCAGCACATTAGCGTTGAGCATACTAATAGCTCCGCCGGTTGTACCCAATCCACTGAAGTGGTTGGGGTTAGGAATTTCAATACCTTCCAGGCGCCACAAAACGTTCTTGGGTGAGTTGCCCCTTACAATTATACCATTGAACATATCACCGCCGTTGGATACACCCATGAAGTTCTGCGCCATACGGGCAGGGTCGGCAAATGATGCGGCATAACGTTTGGTTTCTTCTACAGATATAGAACGTGAACTGATAGTTGCAAATTCGTTCAACGCTCTGTCAGATTCTTTGGTTGCGCTGATGGTCACCTCATCCATCTTTTGCAAGCTTTCTGTCATAGACATATTCAGCTCCAGCTCCTTGCCGGATGTAACCAGTACCTCCGATGCCACTGCGGGTTCATAACCCATATACTGAAACATAAATGACTGCCTGCCCACCGGCACATTGCTGATGACAAAGTAACCATCACCATCTGTCACAGCATTTAGCTGGTTATTTGACTTGGCCGCAATTATTACTCCTGCCAGGGGTTGTTTAGATTCCGCATCCAGTACCCTGCCACGTACCTTTTGTGTAAAAGATTTTTGCTGCATGGCTTTTACCGGTTCGGTTTGCTGGGCTACTGCTTTATTAAGGCTGAACAGAGCCAATGCAATAGTTATCAAGTTTTTCGTCCGTATCATGATTATTGATTTTTTCTGAACAGGGTGTACTATGCCACCCTCAATCTTTTTTATTGAGTTTGAATGAATAGATGAATGTGTTTGATTATTGAATATCTACATGCAGGCCGGCGATTCCTCCTATATACATGCGCTGGTAATAACCCCATTGGTTCCTGCTCCACACTACGTTAGTGCCGTTGGTGTCATACATACTATCGTTGGAAAAAGAATAGTTGTATGTAGGGCCTGCGAAGATTTCGACCTTATTGCCCAGCTTAACGGCTGCCAGCAGGCGGAATGAAGAATTGATTTGCACCGTCGTCCAATAGTCAGATAATGAAGTAGAAACAAGCTCACCGTTCAGCCTGAAGCCTTTTGATAAAGGCAAGTGTGCGCCAATACCAGCCTCTGAAGCATATACTGCCGTGGGATACCTGAAGTTGGCACCGATACCCACTATTCCGTACAGGTACTTACCACCCGAGCGGAATGTGGCTAATGTAGTCAGGTTATCATCTACAGTAGCACCGATAAACATTTCACCCTTCCTGCTGATATTAATAAGGCCAATAGGAAAATCGCAGCTATCCGCAATGTTTATAAAGCCGGACAACTGCACGCCCTTTACATCCTGCGCCACATTGATAAACCCTGCCCCCTGGCTGTTGACAGCACCTGCGATATTGTAGAATCCTGCCACCTGGGTGCCTTTTACTTTAGCCGCATTATTACCGAAACCAGCCACCTGTGCACCATCCACATTTTTGGCGATGTTCATGAAACCGGCACCCTGGAAACCATTTATTGATTTGGTAAGGTTTAGGAAACCACCCAGCTGGGCACCGCGTGTATTACCGGTATTTACATTGGCGAAGCCTGCAGCCTGCAATCCCTGGCTACTGCCCGTGATATTAGCGAAACCAGCACCCTGCAACCCACGTGCATCATTTTTCACAAAGTTCAGGAACCCGCTGAGTTGGGCACCATTGGCACGGTCCATAATGATATTGGCGAATCCCGCTGCAACCAGCCCATTGCCATTATAATGAATGTAGTTGCCAAAACCTGAAGCACAAAAAGCCTCTTCTGATGCGGAAACCCCTGCTATGGCATGAAGGGAAAACCTGTTTTTATAATTGATAGCATCTGTCCAGTTGGTACTCAGTGGGTATACCAAACCAATATGCGCGTTGCTTTCCTTTATTTTACCACCTTCCTGCGCAGATGCGGATAAGGCTGAAAACATACATACAACCCCCGCTAAAAATCTTGATGTCATATTGAAATCCTGTTGTTTGATAGAATGACACCAAGTGGAGCGCTTACCCCTATGTTAAGAAATTTAAAAAATCGTAACCCCGGCATTCCAGCCTACCCAGCTACTGAGGTTGGTGCTGTAAGTGGTACGCTTGTAGCCCGGGGGCAGAATATCCGTTTTATAGCCTTCTACTTTGGGCTGCTTATTATCCCAGTACCCGGAATAAGACGGACCTGCAAACAGTGAAATATACCTGCCAAGATGCACATTCAGGTTCAGTTGCAGCCTCACCATACTGTTTACTTCTGACCAATTGCCGAGATAGATGGCATGGCCTGTCAATTCAGGATTAATAGAAAATCTTTTGCTGAGGGGGAGTTCGCTACCATAACCTATACCCAACGTATAGGAGTTGTTCCCCTGTTGTAATACAGAACCAGCCGTATAAATATTGTACAACCAATGCGTACCGGTTTTCAACGCTACATTATACGTGAACACCTCGTTGGCAGAAAGTGATACCTTATGATAGCCCTTTACTACGAAACTGAACAGGCCGATCCCTACGCCGGAGGAACTATCCGCAATATTGACCAGCCCTATCTGCGCTCCCCGCAGCCTTGTTGCATAAT
>JACFNS010000118.1 GCA_019454705.1 Taibaiella sp.
TGAAAGAAAGATGTGGCAGGGCTCATACTCATATTACCATAAGGGATTATCTCGGCCTTGTTCCACGCACCATCCACATAGTCCGCCACCAGCATATGGTCTGAATATACCTTGCCGAATTCGATATTATTTTTGTCTAACTCGTTTAGCCTGCTGTTACCAGTTTTTTTAATGCTGATATCTAATGTGAATACATCCATGCGTGCAAATATTTTAAAAGAACGAATAATAAAAAAGGAAGTACAAAGAAACGAAAAAAAATGGAATAGATTTGCTTAAATTGTAAGTGAATACGCTGAAATGCTTGTTATGACTGATTTACAGACGATTATCAACACAGAAATTATTAATACAGAAACTGATGTATTCTGGTATAGTAATTCTATATCACATGAAAAAATTATCCCCAAAAATGTATTGATATTGTCAAAAAAAATTGACGAACAATCTGCAGAACAACAGCAATTAAATAAGATACTGGATGCTTGTAAGTTGACTGAAGATAAGTACAATGTTGTGCAATTTACTGAGAATGAGCGGCTGGCATGGCACTTACTGAAAGGCATCGCCAATCCTTCCGTTGTAATACTTTTTGGTGTGCATCCGTCCCGTATGGGGATATCCGCATTATTCAGGCTCAATGCTATGAATAACTTCGACGGAACATCGTGGATACCTACATTATCATTACAAGAACTGGAACAACAACCACAGGCAAAAAAAGACTTGTGGACAAACGCGCTCAAACCATTATTTGCTGACACCCAATAACATTGGCGGCTCCTTTAGAAATATTACAGAAGTATTGGGGTTATGGCCGGTTCAGGCCATTGCAAAACGAAATCATACAGGCTGTATTGCAGGGGCAAGACACTCTTGCTTTATTGCCGACAGGGGGTGGCAAATCGCTATGCTATCAATTGCCGTCCTTACTACACAATGGTTTAACATTAGTAGTTACCCCACTAATAGCCCTGATGCAGGAGCAGGTAGAGAAACTGCGATTGCAGGAAATATCAGCCGCGCATATCAGCTCAGGCATGCACAGGGCAGAAGTGTACAGGATACTGAACAACGCCGCTGAGGGTGCATATAAATTACTGTACATCTCACCGGAAAGAATACAAACCGAGCTGTTCCTTGAATTTCTCCCGGTACTGAACGTACAACTTATAGCTGTAGATGAAGCGCACTGCGTGTCCCAGTGGGGGCATGATTTCAGGCCCGACTACCTGCAGATAAAAACCATCAGGCAGGTATTTAAGAAAATACCGGTACTCGCCCTTACAGCCTCCGCCACCAAAGAAGTAGAGGCAGACATCATTCAACAACTGGAATTAAATAAAGTACAGGTATTCAGGCAGAGTTTCGAGCGACAAAACTTATTCTATACAGTACAATACAGCGAACAAAAAAACAGGGACACCGTATCGCTGTTGAATAATATAAACGGTTGCAGTATTGTCTATTGCAGGAGCAGGAAGCAAACTGAAGTACTCAGTAAACAACTGGAACAGAATGGCATATTTGCATTACCTTATCATGCAGGAATGCGGCATGAGCAACGTAGCGAACATCGTGAACTGTGGATGAACAATAAAGCACCTGTGATGGTAGCCACCACGGCATTCGGCATGGGCATAGACAAGGGCGATGTAAGGCTGGTACTGCATTATGACGTTCCTGAACATTTAGAGGCATACTACCAGGAGTCAGGCAGGGCAGGACGAGACGGACACCTCGCACAGTCAGTATTGTTGTATAATCAGCCCGACATTAATAAACTGGAAGAAAGTACCGAAACACAGTTTCCTCCTTATGAGTTCATACGCAAAGTATATCAGTCGGCAGTAGAATACCTGCAGATTCCCATAGGGGCGGAGCCATACAGGTATTACGATTTTGAACTGACGGATTTCTGCAAGAAGTTCGGTCTGGATGCATTCATTACAGCAAGGGCATTAAAATTATTAGAACAGGAAGGACTCTGGACATTGAGCGAGGCTGTGTTTGTACCTACTACCGTACAGATATTGGCAAACAGGGCTGAGCTGGATAATATAGGCAGGCTGCACCACGACCTGAACCTGCTGCTTACTACCATGCTGCGGTTATACGGCAGCTTGTTTTACCACCCTACCCCGGTAAACATCAAAGTAATAGCCAAACATCTGAAAATAAAATCAGAGCTTGTGTTGCAGATGCTGCACCAACTGGATAAAATGGAAATAATACAGTTTAATCAGCCGAAGGACGGCCCGCAATTATTCTTCCATCATTACCGGGTTGACAGCCGTACACTTATTATCAATACCGCGCGTATTAATGCGCTGAAGCAAACACACCTGAAGCGTACCAATGCCATGATACGCTATATCACAGACAATCATGTTTGCAGAACAAAGCATATGCTCCAATACTTCGGGCAGCAGTATGACAAAAATTGCAGGCATTGTGATGTATGTCAAAGTACCAATCGCAGCCAGGTATCTGCCACAACAATTGATGCTGCAATAATTGAAGTATTGAAAAACACAGGAGAGCATAGCATAACCGATATATGCACAGCATTACCAGGCTATACCCCTGCGGATATTACTACATGTTTACGCGCCATGATTGATGACGGAGTGGTCGGCATCAGGACGGGTAATATCATTTACCGGAAATAACTACGACAAATACTTTCCTACTATCGGCACCCTGCGCCCCACGCCAAAGGCTTTGGGCGATACACGGATGATGGGACAAAACTGGTTGCGTTTGTATTCATTCATATTCACCATCCTGAGGATGCGTGCTACCAATGCAGCATCAAAACCCTGTGCCGTTATTTCTTTAGGGCCCTGCCTGCGCTCTATGTATTGGTACAAAATGGGGTCGAGCACATCATATTCAGGCAGGCTGTCACTGTCTTTTTGCCCCTCCCTCAATTCTGCTGATGGGGCCTTATCTATGATATTCCGGGGTATTACCTCTTTATCGCGGTTGATATATTCCGCCAGTGCATATACCTGCATCTTATACACGTCGCCCAATACACCCAGCCCGCCGGCCATATCGCCGTACAGCGTGCCGTAGCCTGTTGCCAGTTCGCTCTTGTTGGATGTATTCAGCAAGATAGAGCCAAACTTGTTGGACAATGCCATAACCAGTGCACCCCTGATGCGCGATTGCAGGTTTTCTTCTGCCACGTTGAAGGGCAGGTCTTTGAATACAGGTTGCAATGTTTCCCTGTACGTATCAAATATGTGCCTTATGGGCAGTATATCGTAAGGGTTGTTAAGGTTCTCCGACAATTTAACCGCATCATCTACCGAATGCCCGGTGGAAAACTGGGAAGGCATGAGCAATGCATGCACATTTTTGCTGCCCAGAGCCCGGCAGGCCAATGCCAGTGTTACGGCACTGTCTATACCGCCCGATGAAGCTACTATAGCTTTGGTAAAACCCATTTTGCTGAAATAGTCGCGTATGCCTGTAACTAATGCATCATGTATCAACGCTGTGCCCAGGTGTGGCTCAAATGCTTTTGGCATTGGGTCGGTATAGGGTATGTGAGCCGCTCCACGCAAAACAGGCTGAACGAAGGTGTTATCGTCTTTCAGTTCAACATACGCCATCTCTTCAGAAAAATAAGACATCTCCAGCACCAGGTTTTCCTGCGCATCCATTACTACCGAACCACCATCGAAAACTATCTCCGTTTGCGAGCCTACTGTATTGCAATACACCATGGGTATCTTATATTTGGCTACATTCCTTTTTACAATACCCAGCCTTTCCAGGGCCTGCGCATAATCAAAAGGCGATGCACTGATATTCACCATGATGTCAGGCTGTTGCTTCACCAACTCGTCCATGGGACATATACGGTACAGGGGGTTATCGTCCAGGTTCCATATATCCTCGCATACAGTTACCGCCAGTTTTTTGCCTTTAAATTCCATTACATTCCACTCCAGCCCCGGCTCAAAGTAGCGGTACTCATCGAATATATCGTAGGTAGGCAGTAGTGTTTTATGCGCGGTTGCCTGTATCTTTTTATCATACAGCAGGTACGCGCTGTTGAAAAGGTCTTTCCCCTCCGCCTTGGGATTGCGCGATGGCGCACCTACTATTACGCCTATGGTGTCTGCCTCCTGTGCAATAGCCTGTACTGCTGCCAGGCTCTGCTCTACAAAATCATTGAATTCAAGAAAATCCCTGGGAGGATAACCACATACAGCTAATTCAGAGAACACGATGAGGTCGCCACCCTGCTGCTTTGCCTGCCGCACCGCATCAATGATTTTGGCGGTATTAGTTTCAAAGTTGCCGATGTGGTAGTTCTGCTGCGCGAGGAATATCTTCATACAAGTACCAAAATTACGATTTCAGGGTAAGTATTAATAAAAAAGCAGCCTACCTGGGGGTAAACTGCTCTGCATATGTTTGACTGCGAGCCTCTAAAAGAACAGCCCAACCTTGAGGGCAATATTATTCAGCCTGATATTACCGTCAGTAAAAGTGCCCTTGTAACCCATGTTAATATCCTTGGGGCTTGTTACATCCGGGGCAAAGCCATTATTGAAAAACAAACCCATATACAGGCTCATCTTGGGTGTGAACTGGTATTCAATACCTCCCCCCAGGTTCATCTGGAACAATACAGGAATGATGCTGACACCATTGCGCAATTTTTCATTTTCACCTGTTGCTATTTCATCTACCAATCCCGTGCCGGAAGTATCGGTGTAAGTAACTGAATAAGTAGCTTTTTTAGATATATTAATCGCAGCAGTTACACCCAGGTTACCAAATATCCTCAATCCACCGCCCAGGTTATCACTCATCAGCTTGAGGCCGAAAGGCACTTCAAAATATTGAAGACGATAGTCAAAACTGGCGGATTTCACGATGTTATCCGGTCCGGGAGTTGGAAATTTTGAAGGGTCATATTCTGCTAATATCTTACCTCCTGTAGTTGCCAGTTGCACACCCGTGCTGATGCCGTAGTTTTCAGCAAAAAAATGGTCAATCATCAGCCCCCAGCTATACCCCACCTTGCTACCCTCACTCGTTACCAAGTAACGGCCATCGTTACTTTTTGCAGCCGTAGGTTTCATCCACGAGCTGTTGGGCGCGAAGAATAAGCCGAAACGGGTTTTCCTCAACTCCGCAGTGGTATTACTTTCTATCGGTTCGCCATAGGTATATTGGGCCATCGCATTCAACGAACACGTACTTATAACAACAATCATCAATAAATTCCTGATATCCATAGCCTTTAGCAGCGGTTAAAGATTATTATTCAAATAAAAAACAGTAATGCTATTTTTGCCGTCGTAAAAATAAGCGCATTTCACGGGATGTTAAGTTTTTGTCTATGAAAAGTATTCAACAAAACTGCTCTATACTGTTAATAATATTATCGCTTCCATTTATATTCATCGGCTGTGGAAATGACAATGCGCCCGATGTGAGCAAGATACCGGTAGAGATAAAAAGCCAGCGGCTGGATAAAGACCTGTATGCACTGGACACCAATCAGCTTGGGAGCGGGTTAGCATCTTTGCGCAGCAAATACCCTGAATTTCTGAATTTCTACCTGGACACGGTGATGGGTTTCAGCATCAACAACAACTATACAGACAGCAACCCCGGCGTACAAAAAGGGCTCAGGACTTTTCTCACACATCCTGACTACCGTGGTGTATTTGACACCGTGCTGGCGCGCTACCCGGACGAAAGCAGAATCAATGAAACCTTGAAAAAGGGCTTCCAGTATGTAAAACATTATTTTCCGGAATATAAAGAACCGCGCATCATATACCTCGTTTCAGGATTGAATAATTATGGTGCACTGACCTATGGGGAAGACATACTGGGTATTGGGCTGGACATGTTCCTGGGGGCTGATTACCCATATTATAAGTCGGTAGGCATACCTGAATACTTCTCCCGCCAGTTGAATGAAAATTATATACCTATAGCAGTGATGCGTACTGTGTACAGGCAGGACCATCCGTTTGTGGTAGATGGCAAGGTGCTGCTGGATATGATGATACAAAGCGGGAAGGAAATGTATTATATAGGCAAGGTGTTGCCGTTTACAGAAGAACGGGTAAGGCTGGCATACTCTGCAGAACAGTTGCAATGGTGCGAGGAAAATGAAGCTATGATATACGACTTCTTTGTTCGTAAAGAATTGCTGTATGAAAACAACCTGCAAAAAGTAATACGGTATGTGATGGATGGCCCCAGTGCTACTGGGATGCCTGCAGAAAGCCCGGGAAATGTTGGAGCCTGGCTGGGGCTACAGATAGTAGAAGCCTATATGCAGGAGCACCCTGATATGACATTGGAGCAACTGGTAAGCGCTCCTATTGATGCACAACGCTTTTTATTAGAATCAAAATACAAACCAAGATAGATTATGAAGAGGATTATTACCATTATGTTGCTGGCCGTTTCGGTATCCGCTAACGCCCAACTGAAAAGAACAGACACCGTCAGGACCAACCTGGAAATGAAAAATGTAGATACCGTTGCCTGGGTGCATAGCGGCACACTGAACATAGGTGTCAACCAGGGTTTCCTGCACAACTGGGCCGCCGGTGGTGAAATAGCCTCCGCTACCGTAAACGGCCTTTTCAGTGGCAGCCTGAGCAGGCTGTACAACAGGCATATATGGAGCAACAACCTGGATATGACTTATGCCCTATTTTATGCTTACTCCAATGCCTTCATCCCACGAAAAATGGATGACCGTATAGATTTCACATCGAAATATGGCTATAGATTGGATACTGCTAAGGATTTTTACTTCACTACTCTCTTCAACTTCAAGTCGCAGTTTACAAAAGCCTATGATTATGAAGCACCTATGTGGGATACCTTCTCTACTTCTAAATTTTTCTCCCCTGCATATTTCATATTGGCACCGGGTATTGAATACAGAAAAGGGACCAACCTTAGCCTTTTTCTTTCGCCTGTTGCAGGCCGCATGACCGTGGTTGATAAATATTATACCAGCCGCTCGCCTGAAGGGGCATTCGGTGTAGAAAATGGTAAAAACCTGCGTTTTGAACTTGGTGCCTACTTCTCAGGGCGCTACGTTGTTGACATTACCGAAAACCTGAATTTCAAAACCCGCCTCGACCTCTACTCCAACTACCTGGCTAAGGATTATACGGACAGCACAGGTAATGTGGTGAAAAAAGACAACCCCGGCAATGTTGACGTGTTATGGGACAACCTGTTTGCATGGAAGTTATCTAAATACTTCAGCCTTACACTGGGAGGAACATTCATATATGACAATGATATACCGTATGTAAGTACTACAATAGATCCCGTAACAGGGCTGGAAGTACAAAAGGACG
>JACFNS010000119.1 GCA_019454705.1 Taibaiella sp.
TATAATACTCCAGCCTGGATTTTATGCCGAAGCGGCTTAATAATGGAGAAGTCAATAAACCTGAACGTGTTGTAGCGCCAACCAGTGTAAAGGGGTTAATATTGATTTGCACAGAGCGTGCCGCGGGCCCACTGTCAATCATGATGTCTATTTTGAAATCCTCCATAGCGGCGTATAGGTATTCCTCCACTACTGTGCTCAGCCTGTGTATCTCGTCTATAAAGAGCACATCCCTTTCCTCCAGGCTGGTGAGCAGGCCTGCCAGGTCGGCGGGTTTTTCTATTACCGGGCCACTGGTTTCTTTTATGTTTACATTCAGCTCGTTGGCTACAATGCGTGACAGGGTAGTTTTTCCCAAACCAGGAGGGCCATGAAATAATACATGGTCCAGCGCCTCGCCGCGCAGGTTGGCGGCTTTGATGAAAATCCTGAGATTTTCTATCAACTGTGGCTGTCCCGAAAAATCTTCAATAGACTGCGGCCTGATGCTGTTCTCGTACTCCCGCTCCTGCGGGTTCAGTTCACTCTTCGGCCTGATATGGGAATTATCCATGCGTTAAAATTAGTCAATCCTGACCATGCGGTATAATAATAAGTTAGTATTATATTTATGGCACCTTTCTTAAAGTGGATTTTTATGCAAAAACCTAACCTGACCTTTTTCCTGGTTATTTCATTGTTATACATATTAGCCGCGCACAACAGTTATGCCCAGGCTCCCCAATGGTTATTTTCCAGCGGTAGCACAGGAAATGATATAGGTATGCAAACACGGGTGATGCCCAATGGTAATGTTGTGGTATGTGGAAATTTCCGCAACACCATCGACCTGGATCCTTCTACCGCAACATACAATATTTCATCCTATAATGGCACCCAGGATATGTACCTGGCCTGCTACTCATCCAACGGAGGCTTTATATGGGGCTTTGCATTGGGCAGAGAGGATTATGATGGTGCAAATGCATTAGCTATAGACGCCAATAACAATGTTTATATCGGAGGATTTTTCAGGGGAACCAATGTTGATTTTGACCCTTCGTCAGGTACAGCATTATTAACCTGTAAGGGCTTTGCCGGGGGCGGTTCTTCAGATATTGGAGGTGATGGTTTTGTTGCAAAATATTCATCTGCAGGCGCTTATCAATGGGTACTGCAATTAGGCACCCCCTATTGGATAGAAGCGGTGGATGCAATAGCCATTGATACAGGGGGAAATGTGGTGGTAGGCGGAATTTTTAAGGACACTTTGGATTTTGACCCTGGCAAAATACACCCCTAACATGCAGTTACTATGGGCTTTTAATTTCGGCAAATCAGGTATCGCTGCCACAGACAATACAGTTTTAGGAATAAAAATAGATGGCAATAATAATATCTATGCCACAGGCTTTGTACAATTTGCGAACAATATTGACTTTGACCCATCTTCCGGCACGGCAAATCTTATACCCAACGGGCCTTATGATGCCTTTGTGGCAAAATACTCACCATCGGGTGGCTATAACTGGGCGTTCCTGTTGGGGAACAACAGCGTAGATGTAGGCACTGATATTATTCTGGACAACAACAATAACATATATATAAGCGGCTACAGCCAAAGCTCCAGTATGGATATGGACCCTTCCTCGTCCACTGCTACTGCAACAGCACAAGGTGGGGGGCAAAATATTATACTGGCATCCTATTCTTCAAACGGCCAGTACAGGTGGGGTAAGCTGATAGGCAATTCAGGGAATGATTTGGGCCGGCGTATCGGGTTATTCGGAAACAGCCTGTACCTCACAGGGTCTTTCAGCGGCACTGTTAACTTTAACCAGGGTAGCAGCCCTGCAGCGAACATGACCAGCATCGGCAATACAGATATTTTCGCTGCGCGATATGCTTTGCAGGATGGGAATATACAGTGCAATTTTTCAGTAGGCTCTACTGCTGCTGATGAAGGCATGGGTATAGCTATTGATGATACGGGCTATGTATATATTACCGGGTCATTTTCAGGTTCAGGTACCGATTTCAATCCCGGAACGGGCTCATTGACAGCTACGAGCAACGGAGGAACAGATGCTTTTCTTGTTAAATACGATTGGGGGGGCTCAAATGCCGGGTACTTAGTAGGAGATACTATATGCAACGGCGAGCAAGCATATCTTACTTATATTGATACTTCGGGTGCTACCAATGTTACCATTACCTACAATGATGGTACAAGCAATTACACTAAATCCGTAACAAGTGGTGTACCCTTTATTTTAAATCCTAATCCATCGTCAACAACTACTTATACGCTGGTTTCAGGTGGAGGCCTATGCGGCTCATCGAGCAACCCAAGCCAGGTTACGGTACAGGTAAATCCTTTGCCGGTAGTAAATGCCGGGCCTGATACTGGTGTTTGTAATACTCCTTCTCTCCAGTTGAGTGGTTCCAGCTCATTGCCCGGTACGTATGTGTGGTCTTCGTCACAAAGCATCACTAATCCCAATAGCCTCAATCCAACCATTTCAGGCACAATAAGCGGTACTTACAGGTTGATAGCCACAACTCCTGCGGGATGCAGCGATACAGATGATGTTGTTGTCACTGCATTGCCACAGCCTATAGCTGATGCAGGCCCTGACCTGGTGATTTGCCCTGATGATTTGATTCAACTCCATGGTAATGGCGGCCTAACCTATTTCTGGTATTCCACTATCCCGATTCTTAGCCCAAATTCCAAGGATCCTGTACTACATGGTAATAAGAGCGGTATTGTTTACCTGGTAGCCAGCAATGGCACTACCTGCAACGACACAGACGAAGTGGTAATAACCGTTTTGCCAAAACCCACTGCGTATGCCGGAAATGATACGGCTGTTTGTCCGAATGATCAGATAGAACTGAAGGGTTTGGTAACAGGTGCCGGTGTAACTCATAAATGGGTAAGTACCGCACCATTAAGTACACCAGATTCATTAAACATCAAAGTTACCATTGACTCTGCCAAGACTTTCTACCTTATAGCAATAGACTCACTGGGATGTACTGATACATCCGGCATTGAAGTATCACTTATTCCCAGGCCTGATTTCAGGGTAGTTCCCGGCAATCCGTCGGTTTGCTTCGGAGATTCAATTCTGCTCCAGGCTTTTGGCGGAGGCACTTATGTATGGCAAGGCGGGGACCTGTCAGCAACAAATGATATTATCAGTGTAGCCCCATCTGCATCCACCACGTATAATGTAATTATAAACGGGCAAAACTGTGGATATGCAGACACCATAGATGTACCTGTAACGGTTAATCCTTTACCATCAGTTACAGTTACGAAATCTAATGATATCGACTGTGCAAACGGCTCTTCTGTCTTATCGGCCGATGGGGCATCAACCTATTCATGGTATCCAGAAAAAGGATTGAACAACAGCTATGGCAACCAGGTAACGGCTACACCAGGCGAAAACATAACATACACAGTAACAGGCAAAACAGATTCTGGGTGTACCGCAGATGCCAAAGTAGATGTTATCGTAAAAAAACTGAACGACTATGCATTGATAGTACCCAGTGCTTTTACGCCGGACGGCAACGGACGCAATGATTGCTACAGAGTAAAGACAATCGTTGATTTTGTTTCATACAAAATACAAATAAATAACAGGTGGGGACAACCTGTATATCAATCTGAGGACATAATGGACTGCTGGGATGGCCGATACAATGGAAAACAGCTTGACCTGGGCACTTATTACTACTTTATTAAAATAGATACGAAAGCTTGTGGTACATTATTAAAAAAGGGTGATATAACGCTGATCAGGTAAAATACCCGGGTTCATTTTCTAATTGAGGCGGGGTTGCACTATTACTACTCCGTAGCTACCATATTCATACTTGTAACGAATTAGGCTTTGGCTTTCTAAATGCCTGATAAGGTGTGCTGCAGCATCATCTTTTGTTGCAACATATAACATGATATATCCATCAGGTCGATACCCCACTTGTTCATTATACTGCTCAATGCTCAATCCGCTCAGCACCTCTTCGTTAGTGGTGTTATGTACATACCCTGTTTTTAAATAATATTCATAAAGTGTTTTAGGGGCTGTAACATATAACTTCATATTGGCTGGGTAACGATTGATGACGTCCAGGCAAGGCTTTACATCCCTGCCTATTACCGGATATTTATACATAGAAGTTTGCAGCACAAATACCAGCATGGCCATTATCCATACTCCGGCCGCAAATGCATGAATTTTATTAGTCAAAACGTTTGCAACTGTTACTATAGATATAGCCATCCATATATACATTAATGGCACCAGGTACAGTATAAATCGCTCATACAATGGATATAACTGAGCCCACGAAAGGAACAGATGGATCATGACGGGCAATACCACTATGAGCAGCCAGTCATAATGTTTCACCCTCAGCATATATACAATGCCTGTTAGCAACAAAGCAGCTAACAGATAAGCTGCCAATTGCATATCAGTCAGCAACAGCACATAACGAAAAAATATATCGTGCAAATGCTGCTGCATGAATTGTAAAAATTCACTGCTGAATATATTCATGGGTATGAACTGTGATTTCCACACCTCGCGCATATTATCGGCATAGGGGTTGATGATAATATTGAGTATGATGCTGGCTGCAAAAGCAATACCCCATGTGGTAAACAGCCGTTTGTTGAATAGCCTTGTTTTTTGGTATTCTTCGCCGGATGCATATTGTTTTACCTGCCTGAGGTATAAAAATCTATAGCAAGCGATAACAAACAGCATAATAAACGAGGTATTAGCAGCAAACAAGGCTATCGCTCCAGTTATTTTCAACAGCTTTTCCCGCCGGGCTGATATATAAGTATGTTTGGAAAAGTTGAGATAACCCAGCACTATTACGGCAGATGCCTCCACTGTATATGGCTTCAACTCGGATGCAAATACAATGACAAAAGCATTAAAACTAAAAAAAATGAATACTAATAGTGCAGTCAGCCTGCTACCGGTCATATCCCTGACGAAGAAATACAATAATGGGTAGCTGAGTATGGATATAATGAATGGGAATGTGCGTAGGGCTATCTCTCCAAAACCAAACAGATACGAACATGTTTCCACACCCAGCAAGAATAATATTGGTGCTGACTGGAAATGTTTCAATGGCATGAACATTTCCAGGTAACCTGAGTCAATAAAATTCAGCGCAAGATGAGCTTCATCCTCCCACAAAGGCCTGCCGGCAAAAAACTGCTGGTATATCCTCAAGGCCAACCCACTTAAAAGCACGGTTATATATAAGAAGTTGTACAGCCTTTTGCGGGTTATTGTTGTATTATACACTTGCATGTTGAGCGGGTACTGGCAGCAATGATACAAAAAACGAATATGTAATCATCTCCCCTTGATAAAATAATTACCTTTGCAGGGCTTAAAAAAGAATATAAATGGACACTAAGAATTATAAATCAGGCACAAAGATGATACATGCCGGTGTGGAACCAGACCCCGCAACCGGTGCCATCATGACACCCATATACCAGACATCTACCTATGTGCAGTCAGCACCCGGCGTGCATAAAGGATATGAATATTCACGTACGCAAAACCCCACACGCCACGCATTGGAAAAAGCTCTGGCAGGTATAGAGAATGGCAACCATGGGTTGTGCTTCGGCAGTGGCATGGCTGCTACCGATGCGGTGATAAAACTGCTGATGCCGGGTGACGAAGTAATCGTTGCAAACGACCTGTATGGCGGCACGTACCGTATCATGACCAAAGTGTTTGTGAACTATGGCATTAAGTTCCACTTCATAGACATGAGTAATGCTGACAATATCAGCAACTATATCAACGACAACACAAAAATGATATGGGCGGAAACACCTACCAACCCCATGCTGAACATTGTGGATATAGCGGCATGCGCTGCTATAGCTAAAAAGCACAACCTGTTGCTGGTAGTTGACAATACCTTTGCCACACCTTACCTGCAAAACCCGCTGGACCTGGGCGCTGATATAGTATTACATTCCGCCACTAAATACCTGGGCGGCCACTCAGATGTAGTATTAGGAGCGTTAATAGTAAACGATGACAACCTGCGCGAACGCCTGGCATTTATACAAAATAGTTGCGGTGCTGTACCCGGCCCTCACGATAGCTGGCTGGTGCTGCGCGGCATCAAAACACTGCACGTGCGTATGGATCGCCATTGCGAAAACGGTAAAGCTGTGGCAGAATACCTGCGCGCGCATCCTAAAGTAGGCAAAGTATTGTGGTGTGGTTTTGAAGACCATCCTAACCACGATGTAGCGAAAAAACAAATGCGTGGCTTTGGTGGTATGATGTCATTCATTTTAAAAGAGGATAGCGTAGACGCTGCAATGGAAGTATTGAAAAAAACAAAACTCTTCTCACTGGCAGAATCGCTGGGTGGTGTGGAGTCGCTATGCGGCCACCCTGCCAGTATGACCCACGCTGCCATACCCCGCGAAGAACGCATCAAAAATGGCCTGGCAGATTCGCTGATACGCCTGAGTGTAGGTATAGAAGATGCTGAAGATTTGATAGAAGACCTGAAACAGGCAATCGGTTAACGCAACAACAAACTCAAAATACAAAGCCCCGCCATTGGCGGGGCTTCTTCGTGTGTCAGAGTTTACATTATAATAGCGCCCACCAAACTGCCCTGTTGGCAAACTTGCCCCAACGCTGCAGGCTGCTGCTGATGGTTGTGTACATTTCTTTTTGTGTCACTTCCTTACCCCTCTTAGGTATTTCAAATTCTTTTTCATCAGGCTTATTGTATTCAATCTTAGTGGCTATCCATGTAGTATGCAGGCGTGGTACGGCCACTTGCAGTATCATACCCGGCAATCCGCTGAACATTTCAGGCCCGCCGCTTGCGGGTATATCTTCCGTGTAAAAAGCGATTACATACACCGAGTCGTACATGATACCTACAGCCTTACGGCATTTATATTCAGCTATAGTGCGCACCTCGTCTTCTATCTTCCATTTTATTTTGCGCATAGTATCCTTAACCAGAAATTTCTCCTCGTATACCTGTTTCTGAGCTGTTACTTTGCCGGTAGTGAAATCAGTATATACAATATTTTCTCCGGCGGGTGTGCGGGCAAACCAAAAGTTAACCGGTTTTTCCTGCTCACGGCCGGGGCGGTATATACTGTGCTGCGGTGTAAATGTATAGTTGAAATAATGCACATTGTGCTTAGGTATCTGCGAACGCATTTTTTCAATCCACTCCTTATCCTCATCGTCCATCTGGTCGATAGTACGGTGGAGGTTGGTGCTGCGTTCAAATTCTATTTTGCCATTGAATGTATGCTGCGCCCTTGCTG
>JACFNS010000120.1:0-2882 GCA_019454705.1 Taibaiella sp.
GCAAACGGCATCGGTGCATAAAAGTGATGCCATCTGGAACATCCTTTCCTGCTCGTGGTTGATGGGGCGGTCTTCGCCTTTCAGCCTTTTTACAGAAGCGTCGGAGTTGATGCCTACTACCAATACATTGCCCAGGTTGGCTGCTGCGGCTACCAGGTGCAAGTGGCCATGGTGCAGTATATCGAAGCAGCCATTGGTAAATACTATCTTTTTGCCAAAAGAGCGCCAGATATTACATTGCCTCAGCAATTGCTCACGGTCGCGCATTTTGTTCTGTATCCACTGCAGCTTATCCATGTTTCAGCTTTTTATTGTTGTATATCGGCAATAATATCAGTGCCGCCACGCCTAAAATTACGACAACTCCGGTTTGTACCGTCCACGATACCCAGCCGAATGCCAGTCCGTGCGCCTCGGCTATGCCGTAGTACATCAATATTTTTCCTACCAGGTAGGGGTAAGCGCCTATGCCGCCCTGCGTGGCTATCATGCCAATGCTGCCGAATACCAGCACCACCAATGCGCAGAGGCCGGTCAGGTGGTCGAGTTGGTCCATACTCCAGAAGCCCAGCACCAGCAGGAACCAGTACGAACCCCATATCAGCAGCGTATATAGCAGGAACATGCCGCGCTTCTTCAGCTTAAAGATGGACTTGATACCATCGCCCAGCCCTTTGATGAACTGGCCGACTTTGGTTTGCCTGATGCGCTTGAGCAATAATATAAAAGCTATCAGCCCGGCGAATGCTACTGCCAGGAATATCTTGAAGTAGATAGTAGCAGCCACCCCTTTCGCACTGCTCGACATTGTGCCAAACAGCCCTTCGGCATAGTCGCCTATATAGCTGGCCTGGAAGAGGAATGCCGCTACCGTGATGACTACCAGGCAAACCATGTCAAAAGCCCTTTCGGCTACGATAGTGCCAATCATTTTATCAGCGGGTACCTTTTCATAGCGGGCAAGTACGGTGCATTTGGCCACCTCGCCGGCACGGGGCAGTACCAGGTTGGTGATATAGCCGATTAATACGGCAAAAGTAGTATTGGTAGTAGATGTCTTGATATGTACCTGCTCCAGCAACAGCTTCCAGCGCAGCGCCCTGAAATAGTGGGACAGGAACCCAATAAGAAAAATAGGCACCAGCAGCCATACCCTCACCCCTTTTATCGCACCCATCATTGCTGCCTTATCCTCGTCAGACAGTTTGCCCGACATATACAGGATAATCGCGATGCCCAGCCCAAGGAAAATAACATATTGCAATACCGTGAGCAGGACTTTTTTATTCATAAGCGGTTGGTTTAGAGCTTATTGCCCTGTGTTGGAAATATTACGATAGGGGTATGCTTTTTCGCCTCTTCTACATCCATAATGGCATAAGATACCACGATAACCGTGTCTCCCGCCTTTACTTTGTAAGACGCAGGGCCGTTCATACATATCATGCCGCTGCCACGGGTACCCTTGATGACATAGGTCTCCAGGCGCTCGCCATTCGCCATATTCAGCACCTGCACCTTCTCATGTTCCAGCAGGTTAGCCGCATCCATCAGGTCTTCATCAATAGTGATACTACCCATATAGTGCAGGTTAGCCTCTGTCACCACCACATGGTGCAGTTTCGACTTCATTACATGAATTTGCATAGCGGCGCAAAGGTACTAATAAGTAATATGATTTAAGGCAATAAGACCATAGTTTATGGTAACGTTTGGTTAATTGATATTTATAATATGCTTAATATCGCAGTAAATAAGGGTTATGGCAAAAAATGATAAGATACAACTGGTTCATCCTGCGGGCAAAAACGCGCCCAGAATCAGTACGGAGACCTATATGCTTATCAGCGATGCTATAGTAAAAGTGCTGCAGCAACACCAGCCGATGAGCTTTGCAGATATGGCCCGCGAGGTACGTCATTATGTACAAACCAACACTCCTGAATTCTCCGGCTCAGTGGAGTGGTTTACTGTAAGTGTGAAGCAGCATATGGAGGCGGAGGGGTTGATTGAAACGGTGTTAGAAAAGGGCAGGAAGATGCACAGGTTGAGAGAGTCATAGCCGAAGCCATGACGAAAGTCATAAAATAGGGTAACTGATGTTACAATGTGCGGTAAAGCCGTTAGGTAGCTTGCAGTAAAATATAATGGTTATGAACAGCTACCAGGTAATAATAGTAGGAGGAGGGAATGCAGGAATTTCAGTAGCAGCGCAGTTGAAGCGTAAAGACCCAAACATTGGTATTGCAATCATTGAGCCATCGGAAAAGCATTATTACCAGCCCGCCTGGTCGCTGGTAGGTGGTGGCGTGTTTGACATAAAAGACACGGTAAGGCAGGAAGCTTCGGTAATACCTGCCGGCGTTATATGGTTGAAAGATGCAGTGGCATCATTCCAGCCCCAACAGAATATGCTTACCACGCAAAAAGGCGAACAGTACATTTACCAGGCATTGATAGTATGCCCCGGTATACAACTGAACTGGGATGCCGTAAAAGGGCTCAGGGAGACATTGGGTAAAAACGGTGTAACCAGTAATTATTCTTTTGATACTGCACCCTATACATACGAAGTGCTGAAATCACTAAAACCCGGACAGAAAGCGTTGTTCACAGCCCCCGGTACGCCGGTAAAGTGTGGCGGAGCCCCGCAGAAGGTGATGTACCTGAGTGCTGACTACCTGCGCAGGAATAATGTAAACAATGTAGCAGTAGAATTTGTAAGTGCCGGCAGTGTCATCTTCGGTATCAAAGATTATGCTGATGAACTACAGAAGATGGTAGATAAGTATGGTATACAACTCCACTTCAAACACGACCTGGTAGCTATAGATGGCCCGGCACATAAAGCCACCTTTAAAGTAACTGCGGCCGATGGCGCA
>JACFNS010000120.1:2892-5611 GCA_019454705.1 Taibaiella sp.
CCCCAAAGCGCGCCTGATTTTATAAAAAACAGCGCACTTGCCAACGAGGCGGGGTGGATAGACCTGGATAAATATACATTACAGCATAATAGGTATAAAAACATATTCGGACTAGGCGATGCAGGTAGTACACCTAACTCTAAAACAGGAGCGGCCGTACGGAAGCAGGCGCCGGTGGTGGTGGCTAATGTGCTGGCCGCACTGGCAGCGCAGGCGTTACCTGCTACATATAACGGCTATGGCAGTTGCCCGCTGATAGTAGGGTACGGAAAACTGATACTGGCAGAGTTTGACTATGATAATAAGCGTACCGAAACTTTTCCCTTCGACCAGAGCAAACCGCGCTGGAGTATGTGGGTACTGAAAAAATACATATTGCCCTGGATGTACTGGAATAAGATTTTGAAGGGGACGGCATAGGTTAAACATATATATGATGGGCTTATTGCTCACCCCCCCCCCCCATAAAGCAAAAAAGCCCTCAAATCTGAGAGCTTCTTGTCCCAACCATGGGTTGGGAGGACTCGAACCCGTCCCAACCGTAGGTCGGGATGACAGGGCGGCATTCTAACCAACTGGTTATAAAAATTGCTGTACAATATTCTTATTTGAAACGATGAGCTTTCCTATTTGGTTATGGCTGTATTTTTTGAGTGTTTTTTCACGAATTAAAGCGTCCTTTTTTGTTGGCAGTTCTTCGACATATACCAGTATCCACGGCATTTTAGTAGATGTATAGTAACATTCAGCATTATTGTGTTGAATTATACGCAAATTAGGGTGTTCGGAAAACCCTTTGTAGTAGCTGGTATCTACACGACTTTGGATGATATATACGTAAAACCCCATAAAGCAAAAAAGCCCTCAAATCTGAGAGCTTCTTGCGGACCGGACGGGAGTAATTATAGTCTATGATTATCCTTTATAGTCAATGGTTTCAGTTCGGATAGTAATAATGAGTATCATTTCGGTAGCAAAAATTGTGAAATAGTGCTAAATAAACCTGTTCTTTTAGGTGAGTTTATATGGGAGGCTATATTTGTATATTTGAGTAATGATTTTACCAATACCGAATAGGACACCTAATGAAATAGGCACCACAATATATAAGCTTATACAGCTATCCCAAATTGTTAATAATTCACAAGATGAAGAGATAATTGTAGACTTCACCAACACAGATTTTCTTCACTGTATTTTTATTTCCGGTCTATTTTGCCTTATTAAGACATGGAGAGCTAATGGAAAGACAGTGAAAGTTATTATGGGAGACAGTCCAATATCTAGTTATTTCTCAACAATTCAGTTTGAAAATGGTTTTGATATAGTAAGGGATCCTGAATTAATAAATTCACTCCCTGAATATAATTCAAAAAGGTATACCCCTCTAGTCGTATTCCCGTTAACTGGAAATACAAGAGAGTATTGTGTAAGTACAGTATTAGATGTCATTCACAACCAAACTAACATTAAGGGGACATTTAAAATGGCAGTTGATTACATGGTTTCAGAATTGACGAATAATATAGCTGATCATTCAGAGGCTGGATTTGGTGTCATTTTTGCACAGACATATGTTAATAAAGGATATATTGACATTAGTATTGTCGATAATGGGATTGGTGTGTTCAATTCATATCAAAAGAGCGAAGTATTTAATCCAAAAGATGAAGCTGAAGCAATTGCTATGGCGGTAAATGGCAGATCTACGAAAGACCTTCCCGAATCTAGGGGATTTGGTATATCAACATCTAAAGCCATAATAGTTAAGGCTTTAGGGGGGATATTTCTAATGTGGTCTGGACAGACGATATTTATCGAAACAAGGGAGTCTCCTAATATTCTTAAGGTTGATGAAGGAGCGTCGTACAAAGGATGTTTTTTGTCATTAAGATTGCCATTAAACAGTCAAAATAATTTTAATTTATATGATTTTATAGGATAATTATATCGTTTTTTGATAAAATTATCTACATTTAATTACCTTTGCGCGCCAAAAGTTATGGATTGCACACACAAAATATCAGTTACGGATATTCTAAGCAAAAACAGCTTAGTTACTAGGGAAGTTGCATCTTTTCTGATAAGCAAGCTTAAGAATCTTCCATATTATACAATAGAAGTCGATTTCTCGAATATTGACTTTATTAGTAGATCTTTTGCAGATCAATTCCATAAAGAAAAGGTTGATTTATGGGATAGTCGAACAAAGAACATAATAGTGATTAATGCTCATGTTGATGTGTATTCTATGTTTAAAGCTGTAAGTAAAACGCAAAATTCTAGTAATAGAGACTATCATTCATATACTTTAATACAGTTTCAAACAAGACGGTCTCTTAAAGATTATCTACAATCGATATAATAAAAAAAGCAGGTACTACCTGCTTTTTTTATTAATGTAATATCATCTTGGACAACCCTAACTATCTACTTTCTTCATTAGCCTTTTTACAAGGTCTCCAATATTAAAGTACTCTAAAACCCCAACAGTAGTTTTACAACTTGTACAGCGTATGAAATGTAAAATGAAATTGGAATTATTAGGTGTTTCTTCAACCATTTCAAAAGCTGATTGCTGGCATTTTGGACATTTTGAACCACTATAGTTTGTGCGTATCATGTAGATTGAATTTAAAAATTATAAAGTGCCTTCTGTAAACTTACCTATGCGTAATATTTCCCCAGATTGATGGTTTAATAGTGATATGCATTGCTT
>JACFNS010000120.1:5625-7346 GCA_019454705.1 Taibaiella sp.
GAATATAATTTGTCTTATTACCTACTTCCCTTTCTTTTTTGCTTTATCGCGGGCCTGGGTTAATGCAGATGCTGCTACACTTTTTACTGCCTTTGGAGTTTTGGGGTTAGAAAGCAATTTCGATGCTGTTGAAGCTACCTTTTTAGAGGTGTGTTCGTTTCTTGATGCTTTAGCCATAGTATATGAGTTTAGATAGTCTAAATTACGATATTTTGTATTTTATCCCCTATATCTCCATTTTTTTCGCCTTTTTGGCTTATTCGAATCATCACCGTATATCAAGGCTTCAAAAGGGTGTTCTTTCTCTAGTCCCGGGAGGTATTTTACAAGGATTTCGTATGAGCGCCTTAGTTTTTGGATTTCGGTTTCTGTGCATGTTATTGTTTTCTCATGCCGTTCCATTTCTTCAATGAAATCATCCAGCGCACCAGGATACTTTGTATCCAGCTCAATAAGCTTTTTGAGTTTCCAGTTTTCCATAAAAATGAGGTTGGCCCACAAGGTAAAGAATAACTGTATAGCCGGTGCACTACAAAAAGAGAGCGCCTAGCATGGAAATGCATGGCGCTCACTAACCTCATATTTAGAACATTCTTAAAAAGTTACCGCTTTCTCATTATAAACCCTAATGCGAGTAACATTAATGCTATCGGAATCATGATAGCCAATATTTTTTTTGGGGCCTGTTTGTTGGCCTCTGATAGTGTGCCCAGCAAAGCGCTGAAACGCACATTAGCCGCTTGGGATTGCTGGTAGCTATAACCCATTTTTGCAATTTCTGTTTGCTTGTTGGCAGCGTGGATATTTGCGCCTGCATTAATGCCCAGCCCAATAACATCGAATAAACCGCCCCAGTCAAAACCTTTGGTATTAGTGTTGCTCATAAAAGTCTTTTAGGTTATCCGGGAAACCAGGGGTACCATTTTTTCAATTTATCCCCGTAAGAATTTTGGAAAGGCAGATAGCCGACCTCACCAGCTTCTGACAGTTCTCTATTAGCGTTGTTTGTAGCCTGTGTATGTTGGCTGTCTTTTGCAGCTAGGAAAAAGCCATAAGCTACATACGCTATAACGCCAAGAACTAATAATAAACCTATTGCCCGCATTGATTTAGTTTTTTATGGTTAAGAATATACCCAGCAGGAATAGGATAGCTAATACTATCAATACCAGTCTTATTTTTCCTGTGCTGGTGCCGTTAGTGTCTTCGATTGGCTTTACAGAGCCCTCAACATATGTCGCCATATAGAAAATGTTATACCGGGCCACCTAAACCAACAAAACTTAGTAAGGTAGCCCGGAGTTATATATTATACTGTTTCGGGTGTGTCAATGATAGTGTGACGTGAGAAAAGCCCTGATGGTGTTATTACTTTCGATTTTGGCTCATTGGTATCCCGTTAAGCCAGGGCCAATTCTGCCTTTTTCGATTTGTTCCAGGTATAGTACAGGCCTGTACTTTCGCCAAAGCTGCTATAATCTGCCAGGTTTTCACCCCAGTGGTATAGTATTTCAGCAAGGGATTTTTCAAGTGGTGCCAGTCCTTTTACAGCTCGCTTTTTATTGATTTGTGCAATCATTTCTTTGAGCTCAGGAGTTGCATCAAAAGAAACCTGGTTTTCATTTATAGCTGGTATAGTCATTTCAGGCTGTACTTCAGGAATTGGTACAGGTGCAACCGGTTGTTTTTCTTCTTCATATTTTTTGAGGGCCTGAATGTGA
>JACFNS010000121.1 GCA_019454705.1 Taibaiella sp.
CCGCGGTAATGATACCCATTACTTTCTGCGCATCGTTACCACCATGGCCTATGCTGAATACTGCGGAAGAAACCAGCTGCATACGTTTGAACCATACCTGCGATTTGGCTACGTTCAGGCTGCTGAGGAAGAGGGTAAACACGCTCACTACCAGCAATACCAGCGCCATGAGCAACCATTTGAAATTGTGCCCGTAAAACACGCCCAGCCAAAACCTGTTTTTGTAGCCCATCTCATACACCGACTGTACTACTATGGGTTCATCCTTGCGGACGATATGTAACGTAATAGGTTCGCCATTATGAAAGTTGTCAAAGGCGTTGCCCAGTTCTTTCGATTCGTTTACGGGAATGTCTCCAACAGCAGTTATCACATCACCTTTTTTTACCTTCGTATTAAAGGCGGGCGATTTGAAACCCACATCCTCAATACCCACGCCTCTTGTAATATTTTCAGTAGTGGTTTTCAATCCCAGTAGTTTGGGCGTCTCCGTCACCAGCACATTGGATAAAACAATACCCATAGCCACAATCACACCTATCGATACAAGCTTCGGCGCCATGCCTTTCCTGAACGAATTGATAAACCACAGGGAGATGATAAATGCCATGAGTAAACCCACCATCGGTGCCAGCACTATGAAACTTACGGTTTTGATTACAGGCTCGGGGTTAACCGAGTTGAAACCAGCGTGCGCGATAGCCGCTCCGGCAAAACCACCTATCAGCGTATGCGAAGAACTGGAAGGGATACCATACCACCATGTCAACAGGTTCCAGGATATGGCGGCCAACAGCCCAGATATAATTACCGGCAGCGTAATGAATTCTTCTTTTACAGTCTTGGCTATGGTATGCGCCACACCATGGTCTTTAAAAATGAAAAAGGCCACGAAGTTGAAGAACGCGGCCCATGCCACCGCCTGGAATGGCGTGAGCACTTTGGTTGACACCACTGTCGCTATCGAGTTGGCAGCATCATGAAACCCATTGATATAATCAAATATGAGTGCAAGTGCTATTATTACTATCAGAAAGACTGTCATAACAATGGTTCGTCTGTTGTGTTTTTACCTATGCGTATTTGATAATGATGGATTCGATAACGTTGGCGGCGTCCTCACATTTATCGGTCACTATTTCCAGCATCTGGTACAGGTCTTTCATTTTGATGATTTCCACAGGCGGTATGTTGGATGAGAACAGGCGCAGCATACCGTTGTCCAGCAGGTCGTCACCCTCATTCTCCAGGCTATTGATATGCACGCATACTTCCGTAATGGCACGCAGGTCGCGCATATTGCGCAGCTCAAATATGCCTTTATGTAATGCAGTTACCGCCTTGGATATAATATTGGCGAATTCAACCGTCGTAGCGTCGATGTCCTCTATATTATAGTTCATCATACGCTTGGCGGCACCCCAGGTATAGTCGGCTATATCGTCCAACGCAGTAGCCAGGTAGTGTATATCCTCCCTGTCAAATGGCGTAATGAAGTTACTGCCCAGCTCTATGAATATCTTATGGGTTACCTCATCGTTCTTATGCTCCCAGTCTTCCAGCCCTTTCAGCAGCTCACGCCTCTTAGTAATGTCTTTTTCATTTATAGCCGTCATAAACAGGCCCGACATCTCCTTCAGGTTGTTGGCTACTTCTTCAAACAGGGTATAAAACACCTTGTCTTTGGGCATGAACATCTTAACAAAAGAACCTAATCCCATATTATTTAGTTTTTGTGCGATAAAACACGGCGCAAAAGTATTTTAGTTATTCAGGCTGAACTAACCGGTTACCTAAACTTAATAATTTGGTAACCTTGGGCTGCCTTATATATTACAATTACTTTATACCGGGTTCGCTATTTGTTTATATTTATTTACAAAAGTAATATTTACCTGAAGTTAAGTTGTGCCTGTATCCTTAATAAATTTCCCTGCTGGAAATTGTTCCGCTTGGTAAAATCCTCATACCTCCTTGACGATATAGTGTACATCACCACCAGTTCAAAGGCTTCTATCGGTTCCCATTCCACGCCCAGCTCCAGTTCGTTCACTTTATAGCTGCGTGCATCCAGCTCGTGTTTCTTGCCACCTTCATAGTATTGTATGCGGGTAAAAGGATATATCAGCATATTCCCGGCATGTATCATATAGCTCAATGTTGCATATCCACCGCCCAGGTTCTGTACTTCGATGCTGTCGGTAGCTTTATTAAACTCGGGGCCACGGCCTATATTATATTCAGCCTGTATACCAAAGGGGCGGGGGTATAATATGAACGAAGCCGCTACGCGCTGGTCGATATAGTTCATATCTTCCTGGTACTTCACGCCTTTGCTCAGGTTGTTTTTCGGCATTTCGTACTGACCGGTATAGGCTTGTATACCCGGCTCTATTATCTGGTTGCCTATCACAAAGGGGTAGCTTAAACGCGCCACATAGTGCGGATCGTTGTTCAGTTCAGGACTGTTGGCTGTCTGGCCGGCGTAAGCACCTATACCAAATACACCATAGTCGCCCGAACCTTTGAAACCATCATTTACCAGCATGCTGAAACGCTCCCTGACTTTCTTAGGCGCCCAATAGAAGAATACACCAATATCACGTTCATTTTTTAATGCGCTGTTGGTACCATCGGCACGGTCCAGCGGCAGGCGGTTCTGGCTCGATTGCAGGTTTTCAAAACCAAAAGGCACTTTACTCTGGCCAAACCTCAGCCTGAATTCATTGCGCTTATCCAGGCCTACATCAAAATAAGCATCCCTTATCTGTCCTATCTGCAAGTTATCGCCTACAGAGCTGGCAAAGTCGGGCTGTATATAGAAGTACACGCGGGGGTGTACCTGTCCGTAAAATATCACGCGTATGCGCCTGAAGAAGAATCCACCGTCTTTGCCCCAGCTCTTGTCGCATTGCTCGCAGCCCAGGTTGGGGTTAGTTTCCAGCAAGCGGTTGTAACGCATTTGCGCATAACCCCTGATATTGATTCTGTCGAACCATTTCTTTGCAGGCTTGGGCTGTTCGGTTTCCTGAGGTACATCAATTGTAGTGGGGGTGGGGGTGCCGCCCGGGTTTTGGGCTTGTACTGTTGTCGTTACCAGGCTAAGTGCAATTCCGAGAGTAATAATCTTTGCCGTTCGCATCTAAAAAATTTGCGTGCAAAGCTATATCGGTAACATTACCCTAACAATATAATAAGCCAAAGTTAATGATTTGGTAACATTGGAGTTAAAGCTGTTTTGTATGCATTTTAGCAACCAAAAACAAAGCTAACCCATTGAGCATGATACATGTTATGCTCATGTAAAAATGTAATTGCGTGCAAATTTTCGTGTAGTGTACCCCGGTGTGCTTACCTCAATCTCACCCTTGGGTCTATCCTTGCATATAACAAATCGGTAAGCAGGTTGATGATGATGAACATAAAAGCAGTGAGCAGGACGGAACCCATCACCAGGGGAAAATCAAATTTATCTAATGCATCCACGGTTATCTTGCCAATACCCTTCCAGCCGAATATATATTCGATAAAAAATGAACCTGCCAGCAGTTCCGCCAGCCAACCTGTCACGGCAGTTACAACAGGGTTTAACGCGTTGGGCAAGGCATGCCGCCACACCACTTGCGCAGTGGATAGCCCCTTGGCATAAGCGGTACGTATATAGTCCTGCGACAGTACATCGAGCATAGCGCTGCGGGTAAGCTGGGTGATAATAGCCAGGGGGCGAATACCCAGTGCAATAGCCGGCAGTATCAAATTTTGCACTGCCAGCCGTCGTCCGCCGAAGGCATCGTACTCCCAGAGGCTGCCCGTCATGTTCAGGCCTGTGATGTGGTGCAGCAGGTAGCCGAATACATAAGCAATAATCAATCCCGCAAAGAATGAGGGCATGGATATACCCGCTACGCTCGCCGCTATAGATGCTGTGTCCATCCAGGTATCTTTTTTCAATGCGGCCACTATGCCCAGCGCTATGCCGAATATGGTAGCAATGAGCATAGCGGACAGCGCCAGTATCAGCGTACCGGGCAAGGCATCAGCCAGTGTGGCAGTTACTTCCTTTTTGCTGCTGTAAGAACGCCCCAGGTAGGGCCACTTTAATGCGAGACTCTTTTCGCCCATGGGTATGAGCTTTATAAAACTGTATTTCTCCTGCTCATCTATCCTATGATAGCCTATCGGGGAAATATCGTTGAGGTATAAAATGTAACGTGTAAACAGCGGTTTGTCCAGGTTCATCTCCCGCCGGGCATTTTCAATAGAGGCTTTATCGGCACGCTGGCCCATCACCAGCCTCGCGGGGTCTCCCGGCAGTACATTGAAGAGGAAAAACACCAATGTAACTACGCCCCACAACACCAGCAGGCTATACCTGATACGTTTACTTAAAAAACGGAACACGGTTAAAGATATACAAATGATGGAATCCCTTTGGCTCTAAAGTCAAACCGGATTATCGTAATATTGAAATCACTAATATTAAAATATCTTTGAAAAGTCTTATTGGTATATTGAAAATAAAATTAGGCTATTATGAAATGGTATAAAATAATTATGTTGGCAACTACCCTAACACTAATTTCTTGTAATCCAAACCAAACAGGAAATAAGCAAAGCGCCGAAAATGAGGTCTTGCTAACGCCGACCAATAAAATAGCCTATAGTAATAGAAGGGAAAATTTAAAGCTTTCGGTTACCGACACTATAAGAAAATCCATTTCATATTTCTTTTCAAATCCGCGATTAAAAGATTCATTGGTATTGACTATCGAACCCGGTATGGTCAAAAATTCAAAGGCTAAATTAGAGATAATAACGGCAGGCAACAACGTTATTTACACACAAAATTTCGAGGCATTTTATTTTATAAAATGGATTTATGAACCTGATAGCATTCCTACGACTGGAGGGCAAGATGCTTATGAAAGATACCTGGAAAATTATTGGCGGTCTATAACACCAGAACAGTACGAAGCATATTTTAGAAAGTCCGTTGAACATTTCTTTGATGATATTTACCCCATAGAAGAAAATAAGCATAACAACATTAAGGTGTTGGAAAAGAATATTAGTGATGAATAATTTTTGAATGAAATTTTAGCTGACTCAACGATAAAATTAATAGCCATTACGTGTTTTGACTGTGACGAGGGTGAAGCGATAATTGGGTACTCCAGAAAACAAGATAGAGTAGTAACACTTGTAGAACATGATTAATTACAGGTGTAACACCAACTAGAAATAATGAAATAGTAGAATGCCCCACCTTGCTGCAGGACATTTTACTATTCTGTTAGTTTATTTCTTTATTATACCCGCATCAGGGTAATCGCGGAAACTCCACTTGCCTTTTATCACACCCTGCTCCAGCAGCATCAGCCCGGGGTTGGAGCGCATAGCGGTTTTGCTCACCGTGCCGTCCAGCACCAGTACTTCGGCCTGTATATCGTGTTCTTTTATAAAAGCAAAGGCTTCCTCCTTGTTATTGGAACATAACATATAAAAAGGCACTCCTGCTTCTTTAGCGGCGTTTACCAATGCTTTCAGTTTATCTATATTATCTGTGCGCGCTTTTTTTGAGTCTTTTACAAACAACAGCAGGGTATAACCGGGTGTATTGAGTATGGCATCCGTGTATTCATTGCCGTCATAATCAGTAATGATAAAGTCCCTGATTTTAGGCTCGGCATTACCTTTCTTCACCAGCTTGTCTTTCCTGTCTACAAACACCCATGTAGTATCCTGCCAGGGGTAGTTTTCCATCGTAAACTCTTTCTGAACGCCATCCTTCTCATATATCATGATGCTCTCGTACTGGTCGGGGATAGCGCCCTCGGGTATCTTCCTGTCTTCTATGATGTTCGCCCCTACTTTATACGGCAGGCAATCGTGATAGGGCAGGTGCTCCAGCGCCCATAGCTGTGAACCCACGGAGAAGAACACCGTCAATATCATAATGGCAGTAGCCGCATGGCCTTTTACCAATGGCTGTATACGGTTGCGGTACACTACCAGTATAATACCCATTATCAGCAGTATAATGTCTTTGGTAAATGTCTGTATGGGTGTAAGTGGTATGCAATCGCCAAAGCAGCCGCACTCCTTGATCTTACCTGAGAATAAAACGTAGGCTGTAAGGAAAGTAAAGAACACCACCAGCGCCAGCAGCAGGAATGAAAACAACCTGTAAGCATAACCCAGCAACAGGGCTACACCCGCTATTATCTCAAACGCAATCATGGCTATCGACATCACTAATGAATAAGGCATCAGCCAGTGCATACCCCATACTTCAAAAAACTCATCCATCTTATAGCTGAGCCCCAGCGGGTCATTAGCCTTTACCAATCCTGAAAAAATGAATAATAGAGCTACTATAATGCGTATGGCCCAAAGTATATATTTCATATAGTCGGTTGTGCTTTGTGTTTTACTTGACAGTGAAAATAATAATAGCGTGATGCAAAGAAATGTTAACCTTTTGCCTCATCAATTTTTATCAGCGCGAATATGCCGTAATTGATGATGTCGGCAAAGTTGGCATCTATACCTTCTGACACGATAGTCTGACCGTCGTTGGCCAGTATTTGTTTTATGCGCAGCAGCTTTACCAATATCAGGTCGGCAAACGATGCCTGCGACATATCCCTCCATGCCTCGCCGTAGTCATGGTTCTTCTGCATCATCAGGTCCTCTACTTCAGCGGCCTTCTTTTCGTACCAGGCTTTAGCATCTGCCGCACTCATATCTATATCGTTGTTGCCTGCCAGTCCACTCTGTATCAATGCAATGATGCCATAGTTCACTATGCCTATAAACTCTGATTCGATGCTATCCCCTATTTTCTGCTCGCCCTTTTCCTGTATCTGGCGGATGCGCCATGCCTTGATATATATCTGGTCAACTATGGATATGGGGCGCAGTACCCGCCACGACGTACCGTAGTCGCTCGCCTTTTTTACAAATAAGTCTTTACATTGCGTTACGATGCTCCTGTATTGTTCGGTAGTATTGGGCATAGCCTTGCTGCTTAACGTATCCTGCATTTTTATATTATAATAGCCGATGAGTTTCAAAAATACAGTTTTACCCGTACAAACAACCATCCAAAGCCGTGGCCGCCTGCTGAGCCTGGCGCAACCCGTAGTAATGGGCATACTCAACGCCACGCCCGACAGCTTTTATAACAAAGGCAAAGACAGCGATACCGCCGGCCTGCTGCGCAATGCCGAACAGATGCTGGACGAGGGCGCTGCCATACTGGACGTAGGCGGAGCCTCTACCCGGCCGGGGGCGGAACTGGTAAGCGCAGATGAAGAAATGCAGCGTGTACT
>JACFNS010000122.1:0-2763 GCA_019454705.1 Taibaiella sp.
GGCATATCAGGCAGGGTGGCCATCAAGTTCGTGGTGAACGAAGATGGTTCGATATCAGGTGTAGAAGTAGCGGGTGGCCGCCGCCTGGGTGGTGGACTGGAAGAAGAAGCGCTGCGTGTTGTAAAAAGTATGCCCGCTTGGAAACCCGGTAAACAGAACGGACGACCTGTTAAGGTGTATTATACCTTGCCGGTGAACTTCAAACTTGAGTAGTACTTTGCAGAATATTTTTGGCGTAAAGAAAGGCTGCTATATAAGCAGCCTTTCTTGCGCAATATTTAGTCCTTTTTCAAAGTTTTAAGAAACAATTATATACAGGCAAAACAGAAGATATTACTTTTGTTTACTGTTTTTTCAAAAACCACACATTAATAATACATACATGAAGAATTTGTCAGTATTGATGAGTACGCTGGCTCTGATAGGCGTAATAGCCCTGGCAGGCCTGAGGATGACTGAAAAGAAGCCCGCACCTGCTACAAGTGTTGCTATAAATGAAAATACAACAGGTACTACCGGGCGCATTGCGTATATAAATATTGATACGCTTAAGGAAAAATATGAGTTGTACAAGATAAAGAAGTCGGAGTTTGAAGAAAAAGAAAAGGCCATGACCAGTGAGTTGCAGCGTTCCGGGCAAAAATTCCAGCAAGACTTGTTGGCAGCACAAAGAAAAGCTGATGCAGGTACACTTACTCAAGCTGAATATGATGCTACAACCCAACGCCTCCAGCAAATGAAACAGAGCCTGGAAACAAGGGAAGCAGCGTTGACTGAAAAACTACTAGCCGAACAGGATGAATTTAACAAGAATGTTCAAAAGCGCCTGGACGATTTCCTGAAGGAGTATAATAAAGACAAAGGCTATGATTATGTATTATCTTACAGTAAGTCTTTGGGCTTTATTATGCTGACCAACGACCAACTGGATATTACAGAGGACGTGGTAAACGGCATGAACGAATTGTATAAGAAAGAGGCGGACAAGGAGACTAAAGACACAAAGAAGAAAAATAAATAGTACTTTCAACTTTAGTTATTATTCATCTGATGAAACTCCCGTTATCAGCAGAACTTGATTAGTGAGGCAGTTGGCGTAAGGTGCGGACATTCTGCTTTAGCTAAGCCGTTTCATTGCAAAAACCACTGCTTTGGAAAAAAAACAAGAATCATTTCACCGGTCGCTGAGCTTGCTGGATGCTACATTATTGGTAATCGGCTCCATGATAGGCTCCGGCATCTTTATAGTTGGCGCCGATATGACACGCAATGTGGGTAGTGCGGGCTGGCTGATAGCCGTGTGGGTGATTACAGGCATCATGACCATGACAGCGGCCATCAGCTATGGTGAGCTGAGTGGAATGTACCCCAAAGCAGGCGGGCAATATGTGTACCTGAAAGAAGCATTTAACCCCTTGATAGGCTTTTTATATGGCTGGAGTTTTTTCGCTGTTATACAAACAGCCACAATTGCAGCTGTAGCCATTGCTTTTGCTAAGTTTTCAGGGTACTTCTTTCCCGCATTGAATCTGACTGCTGATAATATATTATATACGGCAGGTGATATCAATATTTATCCGGCACACCTGCTGGCCATAGGCATTATCATCTTGCTGTCTTATGTCAACTCGCGGGGTGTGAAGGAAGGTAAAACGATTCAATTGGTTTTTACCTTTTCTAAAATGCTGGCCTTATTCGGGCTGGTGGTGTTTGGCTTTATACTGGTGGAGCATAGTTTTTTTGCAGAAAACTGGGCGACAGGTTTTAAAGCGATGCAAGACTTGGGCAGCCGTAACGAAAACGGGCAACTGGTGCCTACAAGCTGGGGGCCCATCACAGGCACTGCCCTGTTGGGCGCTATTGCAGCAGCCATGGTAGGCTCTGTGTTCAGCAGCGATGCATGGAATAACGTAACCTTCGTTGCAGGAGAAGTAAAAAACCCACAAAGAAATATCGGGCTGAGCCTGTTTTTAGGGACCTTTATTGTAACACTGTTGTATGTTACTACCAACCTGATGTACCTGAACGTATTACCGCTGAATGAAATTGCCTTTCCCGAAGAGGACAGGCTGGCGGTAGCTGCTGCTAACCAGGTGTTTGGCGACAATGGTAAATTTGCCATTGCAGCACTCATTATGATTTCCACTTTTGGTTGCAACAACGGCCTGATATTATCAGGTGCCAGGGTTTATTATACTATGGCTAAGGATGGTTTGTTCTTCAGTAAGGCGGGACATTTGAACAAGAACGGTGTGCCTCAATGGGCGCTTTGGGCGCAGTGCCTGGTAGCCTCCATATTGTGCCTCAGCGGCCGTTATGGCGATTTGCTGGATATGATATCCTTTGTGGTAGTTATATTCTATGTGCTCACCATTGCGGGGATATTCATTTTACGGAAGAAAAGACCTGATGCAGAGAGGCCCTATAAAGCCTTTGGCTATCCCTTTCTTCCGGCGCTGTATATCCTTATGGGATTATCTTTTTGTATTTTATTAATAATGTACAGGCCCGGCTTTACATGGCCTGGGCTGATTATTGTGTTGATAGGCATACCTATCTATTATTTGGTGAAAAAGCGCGGATAGATACCGGATGAAGAAAGAAGAACTGACAAAGCTGTTTAAGAATATGAGCCGCCTGCATGTAGTGGTGTTGGGCGATGTGATGCTGGATAACTACTGGTGGGGCGATGTGGAGCGGATATCACCCGAAGCGCCGGTGCCTGTAGTGAGGCTGAAGAAGCGTGAAGCCCGCATGGGTGGT
>JACFNS010000122.1:2773-7319 GCA_019454705.1 Taibaiella sp.
AGCGAAGGTAACACTGGCCAGCGTGGTGGGCAAAGACCATGAAGGACATATGCTGCGCGATATGGCAGAGCAGGAGGGGATAGATACCAGCCTGCTGATGCTGAGCAGCGAACGCATAACTACTACCAAGACCAGGGTGATGAGCCGCAGCCAGCACATACTGCGCATGGATGATGAGCTGAATGAAGAACTGAGTACTAAAGATGAACACCCTTTCCTGGAGCGGCTGCTGAAATATCTGCAAATACAAAAACCGGATGTACTCATCTTTGAAGATTACAATAAAGGTGTGCTGAAAGAAAATGTAATAGCCCGCACTATAGCGCATTGCCGCGAGCTGGGCATGGTTGTAGCAGTAGACCCCAAGAAAGATAACTTCCTGGCGTATAAGGGTGTTACCATATTCAAGCCTAATCTGAAAGAAGTAAAAGAAGGGCTGAATATATCGCTCGGTACCATCAATAAGCAAACGATGGATAAGGTGCATAAAGAACTGAAAGCGGCTCTGCAGCACGATATTACATTCGTTACCTTATCAGAAAAAGGCGTGTATTATGGCAATTCAAGCTCTGAAGTAATACCATCGCACCTGCGTAGCATAGCCGATGTATCGGGCGCAGGCGATACGGTAATAGCTACAGCAGCTATGGTATATACGCTGAGCAAAGACCCCGTGATGATGGCTAAGATATCCAATATAGCGGGCGGACTTGTATGCGAAGAAGTGGGCGTTGTACCTATAAATAAAAAGAAACTGTTGGACGAGAGTATGAGGTTGCTGGCTGATTAATTGTCGTCTGGCTGGGCATATATATCCGGCAGGTTTCGTCCAAGACCATTACAATCCAACCCGTAACCGATTACAAACTTGTCGGGGATTTCGAAGCAGGTATAATCAATTGTTACTTCGTGTGTACGTGCTTCAGGTTTTGACAACAGGCATACCAGTGCGACAGATGCCGGTGACTGTTGCTTAATCAGTGGCAATAACTCATGAATGGTTTTGCCGGTGTCTATTATGTCTTCCAACACTATTATATGCCTGTCTTTTAGCTCTCCGTTCAGGCCTATAAGTGTCTTTACCTCGCCAGTGGATGTTGTACCTGCATATGACCTTAGCTTGATAAATGATACTTCAGCCGTAATATCTATTTGCCTCAACAGGTCGGCGGCAAAAACATAAGCCCCGTTAAGTACACAGAGGAATACAGGGTTTTTGCCCCGGTATTCCTCTGCAATTAATTTGCCTGTTTCGCTTATTTTCTGCGCTATGGTTGCGCTATCTATAAACAGTTCAAATCTCTTATCGTCAATCGTAACCTGGTGCATATTGTTTATTAAGGCTTCACGCGCAGTTGCTGGCCTTCCTGTATTGCGTCAAAGTCCAGTCCGTTCCAGTCCATCAGTTGCCTGATGGTGATACCGTTCTTTTTAGCTATTGTATAAGCAGTATCACCTTTCTTAACAGTATAGAACTTGCCCGGCTCTGCCTGTTGCTGGCGGGGCGCAGCATTCTGCTGTGGCTGCTGACCATAGGCATGTTGTGCATATTGCTGCTGCTGATAGCCTTGTTGCTGGTCGTAAGCAGGCTGCTGGCCATAGCTTTGCTGCTGACTATATGCGGGCTGCTGTTGCTGATAGTTTTGTTGCTGGTAGTTATTTTGCTGTTGTTGAGGCTGACCGTAAGGCTGCTGCTGTTGATAATTCTGTTGTGGTTGCTGCTGATATGTTTGCTGCCTTTGCTGTGGCTGCTCGTAAGCTCGCTGTTGATTATCGTTGCCGGCGTATATCACGTTGTCAAACTGCTCTTTCAGTGCGTCAAGTTCAGTTCTGGGTTTGGCTTGTTGAGGCTGTGCCACAGCAGCCTGTGCCGGTTTGTCATCTTCTTTATCTTTTCTGCCCTTTCTGCGTTCGCGTTTTGAAGGCTCCTCATCCTGCTGTGCGGCGGGGTTAGGCTTTACGTTGTTATTAACGGTATACTGCTGTTGTGGCTGTTGATATGTGTTTTGTTGAGGCTGCTGATAAGTATTTTGTTGTTGAGGTTGCTGATAGCTATTGTTGTTTGTGTATGCAGGCGCCTCTTCCCTCATTGCTTGCCTGTTCTGTATTTTAGGAGGAGTATTGTTGTTGTAAACCTGTGCAGCGGGGTTTGGCTTGAAATTGCCCTTCGTGTCAGTATTGTCGTAAGAAGCAGGCTGCTGGGGTTGGTAGCCGGGTGCTGCTTGTGCAGGTTGATTTGACTGGGGGATAAATTTACTTGTTTCCTGCTGTGTTTTTGTTGCAGGTTGCTGTAGTTGTGCAGCAGGTTGAGGGACATTTGCCAATTGGCGCTGTTCAATTTCAGCCTGTATTTCTTTTTCTTTTTTCCTTATCTCACGTGCCTCTTTTATTTTCTCAAAGATTGTTTTTTCCTCAGTTGGCAGTGGGGCGGGGTTTTTGGGGAAAGAACGTGTAGGCGGAGCTTGCTGTGCAGCGCTTGGATCGTAATAGCGTGGGTTATTGGCTATTTCCGGATCTTCTCCATAACCATCATAACTTTCATTGTTGGTGTAGCTGTTGTTATCATAGCTGCTGTTGTTGTTATAATTGTTCTGTGCGAAGTTGCCGTCATCTTCAGGCGTGTGCGGACGCGTAGCGGGCTTGGCACCTGCCTGCGCCTGTAGTTCCAGCGTAACGCCCGGCATAGGCTCTTCGCCCGGTTCTATGTAGTTCAGGTCGCGCAGGTACTTGAGTTGTATGCCTTCTTTCTGCGCTATCACCAGCATTGTTTCGCCAGGCTTTACCAGGTGCATTGGACGTATACCCCAGAAGTGTTTACGTTCCAGGTACAGTGGCATATCGGTAGGCAGAGGCTTTTCTTCCAGGTCGTTCATTTCCAGGAATTTCTCGTACCGTACACCGTTGCGCACAGCGTATTGCAGTGGCATATCGCCTGCTTTGCCATATACTTTTGGCGAGACCTTACAACTGTTTGTCTTTCACTTGGGCGGGTGTCTATGTATTTTGATATTCTTTCTGGTGGCGTATTGTTTATTTGTTGTGTATTGCCATAAGTATTAGCGGGGGGTGTGTATGCCGGTGCAGTTCCACCGCTATTGTAGCCGTAGCTGTTTTGTGTATTATAATTATTGTAAGTGGGTTGCTGCTGTGCCGGTTGATTATAAGATTGGTTATAATTATTGTTGCGGCCTCCTCTTGAGTTATTTTCTATAGGTGCTGTAGCGATGTTGTTTTCAACACCACTGCTGCCTAATGCTGCATAGGTATATTCCTGCAGTTTATAATCTTCAATAATCTTAATCAGCATTTGAGCATACTGAGGGTTGGTAGCATAACCCGCCTTGCTCAGCCCGAACGCCCATGCCGCATAGTCTGTTACAGAAAGCTGGAACAGGGATGCGTAACGCGGATTAGCTTTAAGATAGTTGGACTGGTCCTGGAAGGATTCGAAATCGAGGTTGTATTTACGGAAACATTCGTTGCGCCTGTCATCAGTGTGCATGAAGGTCTGGCCTGTCCAGCCTGTTTTACATTTTAGCCCGAAGTGGTTGTTGGCTTCTGTAGCTAACTTGCTGGTGCCCGCGCCGGTTTCGTGTATGCCCTGTGCCAGCTTGATGGCAGCTGGTATCCCGGTACGTTGTTGTTCGCTCATGGCAAGGCCGCGGTAGCGTTCAATATAGTCTTGAACGTTATTTTTTTTCAGGTTTTGTGCATTTGTGTTTATCGTACATGCCAGTACCAGTGTGGCAAATACTACGAACAATTTTTTCATACACCAGTGTTTTTTGTGTTTTATTATTCTTTTGTTTTTCTTGCTATCATAATTCCGTCCCTTACGGGCAGGAGTACGTGTTCTATTCTCGGGTCATTGCGCAGCTTCTCGTTGTATGCATGCATCGCTTTCGCGTTTTTGCTCTGTTGCTCCGGTGGCAGCACTACTTCGCCATCATACAGTACGTTATCAGCCAATATAAAACCGCCTATGCGAACCTTATCAAAAACCTGGTCGTAATAACGGCTGTAGTTTACTTTGTCTGCGTCAATGAATACCAAATCGAACACTTCGTCCAGTTCCGGTATTATGTTTTCTGCTCTGCCTATATGTTGCGTAATTCTTCCCTCTAATCCCGCATCACAAATATAGCGAAAACACATGTCTTGCAACTCCTCGTTGATGTCGATGGTGTGCAGGTGTCCGTCTTCAGTCAATCCTTGTGCGAGGCAAATTGCAGAGTATCCTGTGTAGGTTCCTATCTCTAAAATTCTGCGCGGACGGAGCATATGGCTAAAAGCCTGTAAGACAGCGCCTTGCAGGTGTCCTGACAACATAATCGGCAATTCTATTTTCAGATTTGTTTCCCTGTTCAGTTTTGATAAAACAGGATTTTCTGGCGATGTATAGTTTTCTATGTAATTGTTAATGTTTAGTGAATGCAGAAAATGCCCCATAAAAACCACTCGTTTTGGGATGAAAAAGTATTTGTCTGCGCAAAAATACTGAACTAATGAGAGACTTCTGCTGTGCGTTTGGAAGAGAACAGCCAGA
>JACFNS010000123.1:0-1502 GCA_019454705.1 Taibaiella sp.
TGACAGCATAAGTGTAGAGCTCATCAGCAACTACCGCTGCCCGCAGCCACCAACAGCCAGTAGTAACGGCATCAGGGTAAAGGTACTGACGGGTGTGGGTGATGTGAAAGGAGGAAGGCAACTGAAAGTGTACCCCAACCCCGCTAATGACTATGTGATATTTGAGCACACCGATGCAGCCGGCAAAGGAGATATGCAGGTGCGTGTGTATAATGCCCTGGGACAAAAACTAACTGAAACAGCGCTCATTAATGATAAAACCATATGGAACACTGCTAACCTATCCGCCGGGGTTTACATATACCAACTGCTGACAACAGAGGGAGTATCGGAAACAGGCAGGATAATAATATCCCGCTAATGCTATCCATGCACGGCAGGTAATATTAAACAATAAATATTTTGTTCCCTGACTGAAGGCGTACTAACAATCGGTTAGTTTTATGCGTCCTGCACATACAGGTAAGCATATGTGTATGGGTTAAAAAAGGAGTTGTTTGGCTACGGATTTACATAATTCTGCAAAGTTGCACCCGGAAAGCAATAAGGCCCCGGCATGGGAGGATACTGCCGTGCTGGTAAGGGATTGTATGGCCGGCAACAGAAATGCGCAGAAATATCTGTACAACCAATACGCCCCAAAAGCCTATGCCATCATCAGGCGGTACACCAGGCAGAATGAAATAGCAGATGAAATAATGAATGATGCTTTCTATAAAGTATTCACGAAAATAGGCAGCTATTCCGGCACAGGCTCTTTCGATGGCTGGTTTAGGAGAGTGGTCATCAATACCATTACTGACCATATGCGCAAATACATCCGCGACCAACAGGTGTACCACGCCGCAGAGATGCCCGAAGATGTGTACCTGGAAGATGATGCAGCGGGCAAGATGGCCTATAAGGAACTACTGGCTATTGTGCATGAGCTACCCGACACGCAAAGGATGGTGTTTAACCTGTATGTTTTTGAAGAACTGAGGCATAAAGAAATATCAGAGGCGCTGGGTATAACTGAGGTAAACAGCCGATGGCACCTCAACGATGCCAGGAGAAGGTTAAAGGAAAAAATTAACTCAACTATGAAGCGATAAGGTTATGGACGAACGCAAAGTACATATCGATGAGTTTTTCCGCCGGCAGATGGAGGGCCACGCCGAGATGCCGCCCGCTGCCGTATGGGATGCGCTGGAAAAAAGGCTGGACGAGAAGCCGGGTCGCAAAAGGCCCTTCCCTATATGGTGGTTCTGGACCATCGCCGGGCTGGTGGTGCTGTCATCGGCGGTCATCATTGCTGGGTACCTGAATACTCCATCGCAACCGGTTGCAGTTCACACTTCTACACCACTACAGGCTCAGGATGCCGTGCCTGCATCACCGGTACAAATCACACAAGAACACAATAAATATAACAATACTACAACCCAAAATACAATAGCCCAAACCGGCAAATCAACAACAAAAAACACAGTTAATACTCCGAAAAACAACACTCAGAACAC
>JACFNS010000123.1:1512-7288 GCA_019454705.1 Taibaiella sp.
AACTGCACAAGACAATAACAATACGCAGACAACAGCCAATAATGCTCAGCCCCAGCATAAACAGACTATTACACATGCTACACAGGGGAATATCGAAAGCCCGTCAGCCGCAACGGATAACCAGCAGCCCGAGCCACAACGGTTGCGGGATAAGTTAAGGCTGTTGTCCGCTACGTCTTTCGGGCTCGAATTTCCTATACTTTCACCGGTAAGACCTGCCCCGGGCAAAGTAAAACTGCCGGGAACAACAATACCCCGCAACGACAACGAAACCTTAGCCACCCTACCCATAGCGGATACTGACCATAGTCTTGTACAACCGCCTGCGCCCGAAGTTGCCTTAGCATCCAACGCGCCATTTAATGCATCACTGCCAGGCATCACCAATAACGATGGTGATGCAACTGATATGCCATATGCCGTACCACCTCAGGATACATCGAAAAAGAAAATACAGCTGACAGATACCAACAAATCAATTCTGGATGAAACCGTATATGCTGTAAACACATCAAAGAAGAAACCATTGCCATTCAGCGCAGGTTTCAAGCTGGGCTTTACACGCGGATTCGACCCAGTATGGAATGCTAACAAATGGGTGTTGGCTCCTTATTTAGAGTATCAGTTACCTTCCAATTTCTCCGTTATGTTTCAGCCCGCCTTCCTAATCGGGAAGGCAAAAACAGGCACATTCAGCAATGCAGACCAGGTATTTTACCGAATCAGGAACACCACTTTTGATTCGATAGCCTATATATCGCGCGGCAAGATAGACAGCAGCGTCATTACACCCAATCCGCCCGATACAGTCTTCCGCACCTACCGCTATGGCCAGGTGTACGACTCTATACACGTAGGTTATAAAGTAACCAATACGCAACAATGGGATGCGGAATTGCCCGTGATGGTGAAATACAAGGTGAATAAAACATTTGCATTTATAGCAGGTGTATCGGCCACTTACAGCTCTGTATTGCGCACCAAAGAAGAGATAACCCGCTACGAAGGGCTGATGAAACAGTATGAAGACATACACGCACCGCAAACATTTTTTGTAACTGTGCAGGGGCAGGAGCCCCCACCAGGCCCGCCACGCAAAGACGTTAACACATTGTTCCCTTACAATACAGCGCCTTTCAGCAACTATCAACCCAGGCAGATAACGGAAACAAATAATTTCTGGCGTTATGGTTTCATGATAGGCGCTTCTGCAACTATCAAAGAAAGGCTGATGGTAGAACTGCTCTTACATAAATCGGGCGTTGATGTAAACTCCGTCCCCGACAAGCAACTGCAACGTATATATACACAACCCTACCTGCGCCTGATGTTGGGATATAAACTGATTAAATAATGATACAGGACGCTTACATAAGGACTAACAAACTGCATGATAAGCACGTCTTGTATAAGGCGGTAGGCCTAAAAGTAACAACACAATGAAAAAGCTATATATACTCATATTACTTTTATGCTTTGCAGCAGGGGCTAACGGCCAGCGGCAGGTAAGCGGACAAGTGCTGCGCACCAACGGCGACACAGTAATCAATGCCAAGGTGTATATATATCCCGATACAGTCAACGATACAGCCACATTTGTTCCTATGCTGGACTCCAGCAACTTCAATGGCTTTTTTCAATTCACCCTTCCGCTGTCTGTACCTGTTGGTGCCAAGTTTATCATATCCACACTCAACTGCGACAGTGCAACTTTCATTACTAACAACCTCACTTATGCAGGTGCCAATATCAACAGCAACCTCATCATTTGCGTTGTCCAGAATACTTCTTTCAGCGGCTACGTACACCTGGGCAGCCCCCTAAAACGACCGGCAGTAAAAGACGCATGGGTGTACCTCATCAGCAAATGCCCGGGAGATGTACTAAGTTATATCGACAGCGTAGAAACAGATACTAACGGATATTTCCGGGTGGACAGTTTCCCTACATTAACTACCGGCTGCGATCTGATAATGAAAGCAGCTTTGAAAAACACTTCTGCTGATTATAAGAAATACCTGCCTGCCTACCACGAAACCGCAACTACCTACTCGCTACGTTGGTCGGGCGGAAAAGAGATATCCCAGCCAGCCTCTAAAAACGGTGTCATCATCCTGCTGCCCGAAGCCATGAACCCCCACGGCGGGCCGTCTGTACTGGCAGGACATGCCAGGGACGAAGTAACGCAAACCAGGTTGCCCGATAAGGTGATATTCATTACCGATATGAACGATGTAACCGTTAACCATACCTTTACTGATGCTAACGGCGATTTCTCTTTCACCAACCTACCCTTCGGCACCTACAAGTTGTTTGGCGATGTATGGGGCAAAGACAACCCCGACCTGGTAGTGACTGTAGATGCTGACCATGTCAGCTATTACAACATTGTTTTCCGGGAAAACAGTACGGAGTTCAAAGGAATGATAGCGGTATCAGTGGCTGACAACAGTGCTTTAGCCAACAATATACTGGTGTACCCCAACCCCGCGCAGGATTTTATATACATTCAGGATGCGGGCGGCCCCACAGGGGACAAGACAGTAACACTGATAAACACCACAGGCAGTGTAGTCTTCCACCAACAATACAGTAAGGCTACTACCATTGCTGTGCCTGTACAGGCCTTGCCGCGGGGGGTGTATATACTCAACATAGCCACGGGCGATGGGCAGGCTACCTACAGGATAGTCAAATAATCCACTCGGTTTCATACACTTGCAAAGCGGGGTGACAAATGTCACCCTGAATTGTAACATATATCACATTCCCGCATAAATAACGGTATTACATTTATTCCTGCTAAAACAGGCGCTATGAGGGGCAAAGTGCTCAAACTGTTACTGGTATGTGTGCTTTTCATAGCATTCGCCGTTGTTTTGGGTTTCATCATCCAATATTTTAAAAACAAGTAAACAGGTAATTATGAAAAAGAACATGGGAAACACAGACAAGACTATCAGGATACTGGTAGCAGTAGTTATTGCCGGGCTTTATTTCGGCAATATCATCACAGGCACACTGGCTATTCTATTGATGGTAGTAGCCGCCATATTCCTGGTCACCAGCCTTATCAGCTTCTGCCCGTTATATGCCATCTTCGGCATGAATACATGCGGGGTGAAGAAGTAGGAGATTTCTCCCTCGCAGTGATGCGGGAACACAGTACCGAATACACAAAACTGCATGTGGGCTGGCTGCGCATGGTCACCCTTTATGTGGTTGCATCAGCCTGTTGCTTAAACCCCATATACAATTGCCTCAATCAGCACATCAGTGTTTATATCTTTTAGCTTTTTGAACTTGATGCAATAGCCCGTCACGCTGGCCTTGCCTATTCTGGAGCCATACGTCCCCGAGAGGTATGTTTTATCCTTCAGGCCCAGTATATAAACAGATATCCCTGTTGTGTTCGCACTCAACCCCACCTGGTAAAAATCCCTGGTTTTACCGTCGGCATATTTCAGGGTCTGAAATCCATAACCAATATTGGGGTTACTTACAATCTTCCCTTCCTCGTTTCTACCATCGTCGAACCATAATTTACATTTTGGCAATGCCTGGAGCACCAGCGCATGCAATGCTTGCATATCACTACGTTTTGGCTCAGGCTGGCTGTCTATATAGTTTTTTATTTGCTCTTCTGTGTTCATACAGGTATTAAGTTATGGTTGTACACTCAAATGTACCACGCCTTTCGGCTACCAAGCAGGGGGAATGCGACATTATAAGGGGGCGGATGTTAGTGGGGTAAAGAAGTCGGATAATGTTGTGGGGTTAATAGCTATTGATAACTCTTGGATTTACCGAAGGCAGTGATTAAAAATTAATCCCATTGCTTCACCAATTTTCGGCTGCATATCACCCTCCCCGCTCTGGTTACGTGCACCACATACACGCCTGCAGGTTGCTGCGTCATGTTTACAGCATTATCGCCAGGTTGCAGTTTCGTGCGCAATAATTTACGACCATATATATCTGTCACTTCAGCAATCACGTCTTCTCCGGAGAGAACTGCCTGCCCTGTCGCGGTGGGAGGAGTAGCTTCTATATAAAAAATACCGTTTACAGGATTAGGATATATTTTAACGGTATTGTCCGATGAGCTTTTATCTAGAAGCACAGAAACAGGTACACATGCTGAATCATTAGGATACCTGCACCCGTTACTATCGGTGAGTATCATCCAGCTAAGTAATTTATCCTGTATAGGCTTATCTGAATACCCGCCAGCCATAAGGTATCTATTGTCCGGGGTTACTGATAAACTTATAAGCCTATCATATGTCAACCACCAGTCTTTTCCGTAAGTATTTCTATAAAATCGATGCCAGATTACATTGCCTGACGTGTCTATTTTCATTGCTCCAGCTCTTGTTTTAGACACTGGACCAGCCAATATTATTAAATGGTTCTTATTCGGTGTCCACGCTATTTGATTGCCACTACTATTATTGAAATAGCCATTGAAATTTTTTGTCCAAATAGTATCGCCGTTCTCATCAAGCTTACCATAGTATATACTGGAATATCCCGGTGACCCATCGCTTAAAGGTGGGGCTAACGAAACGGAGCTAACGAAATAATACCCTCCTGTAGGATTGGTGACTATATCTACATCATTTTCAGAAATATAAGGTTTAGGCAGCGTTTTTAGCCATATTACATTACCTGCTGTATCCAGTTTCAGGATACTGGAATGCATTTGACCTGACTGGCCGGGTCTCATATTCACTGCTACTATGTAATGCAGGCTGTCTGAGGACAAAGCTATTTTACCTACATTAGCTATTCCGGGATAAACGGTATAATACTTCCTGTCCCATACTGTATTTCCTACAGAATCAAACTTGCATAGCCACAATGATGCAGAATCCGGTGTCGGTCCGGGGTTAGAACAAAAAATGGTACCTGCGGCAATAAAATTACTGCCATCGTTTACAATTGATGAAAAGTATCTTGTGCAAATCGTATCTAAATTGTATTCCCAATAGTTGATACTATCCCCATTGCTGTTAAATATATAAATATACGGCCGCCAAGGTTTTCCGGTAGTGAAAATTGTACCTATTATCGAATATTTGTCTATGCCTGATTTTATTATACTGTAGTTGCTGCTATAAGCGTTATACTTGCCAGGATGCAGCAGCTTTTTTGTCCAAACTAATTTCCCGTTGTAGTTAAAACTTGCTACAAATCCATGCTGTGGGTAAGTGGTATCGGTTCGTGTGGTACCAATTACAAAAAAATTATTACTGTCTGCATAGTTACTACTTACGGAGCTTAATTCTGCTGAATCAGTGCAAAAATCATGTGTAAAGTTTAAACCGTTTTGCGCAAGTACTGTAACAACTGTACTTGTCAAGATGATGGATAATAATGTTCTATAGAAAATTGTTCTACACATAAACTAAATTACTTAAATATTGCGGGACGACAATCAAAATGCGTCCCGCAATAAAGGGTATTTATTTTACCAGTTTGGTGGTGTTTACAGCTTCCGCCCCTCGTTGGCGCAAGAATGCAGCCGTGCTTTGTGTGATGGGTTCTTGTGCCATCCTCGCCGAGAGTTTTCAGTTTTATGTATGGCACAAGAACGCCCACCCTTATTCCTATGCTGCATTCTTGCGCCAACAAAAACTATATTTAATTTCACACAATCAATTAATTATTGTATTTTTGCAGTAATAAAAGAAGCAACAATTAGCACATTGTCGTATTGCCGCATAAGCACATTAAAAAAGAAACCATAAAACCGAGTACACATATCAGCCGC
>JACFNS010000124.1:0-1222 GCA_019454705.1 Taibaiella sp.
GTGTATTGGCAGTGAAGGCCAACGGCCCGTACCATGCATAACTTGCCCCTGTTACGGTCGAAGCTGTCAGTTGCAAATCCTGCCGCGCACATAACGGGCTGTTTGTTGCGGCTGCCGTAGGTTTAGCAGGTTTGGGCAATACCACCACGGTAGTAGTATCCCTGCTGCTGCAACCGTTCAGCGTGGCAGTACTGATATAATCCCCGGCATGGCTGCTGCCTGCACTTGTTGTCACCGTAGGGTTTTGCGTACTGCTGCTATAGCTGCCGGGGCCGGCCCAGGTATAATTTACTCCATTGGTGGTGCTGCTTGTCGTTAACTGTACACTGTAGAACTCGCATACCGGGCTATTACTGCCTACCGTTGGCTTGGCGGGTGTTGGCCGCATTTCTACCGTACTAGTATCGTATAGAGAACAACCCGTACTGTTCAGCGTAGCTTTTAGTATGTACTTCCCTGAATCCACTAATTGCGCATTGGCTATAAAGGTATCTTCCGCACTTGAGCTGAAACTATTCGGCCCTGTCCATGCCCAGGTGATGCCTGTGCCGGTGCTGCTGCCTGTCAGGTGCAGGGTGTCACCCGTACACACAGGCGTAGCCGTGGTATTACTGAAATTGGCGGGGGCATCTTTGACGCGTATATCCCATAGGTTATGCTCCGAAGTGTCTATCGGCGCTGTGGCAATAATGCGCAGCTTGTACCCCCCGCCCGGCGCTGTGGTAGTGGGTATGGGGCAGTGTATCATCCCCGCAGTATCGCTGTTAACCGTAGCCAGTGTTACCGGGCTGGCGAAACTGCCATTGGCGCTGCTCATCTGCACGGTAAAACTATTACTGCTCCTGAACCGCTGCGACACATCATAAGGCAGGTGGATGGTATCTCCGGGGCAATACAGTGTATCCCCAAAGGGCTCGCGGATAAACACCGATGTATCCGCCCTCAGTTGCAGCAGGTACACGTCTATGCCGCCGCTATGGCTGGTTTGGTGCGCACCGGGGGTAGAAAGCCCGCCATTGGTGTTTGCATTACCCACCATATATATCCTGCCCCTGTTGTTGGTGGCCAGGCAATTACGTGCGGGTGGATGATATGCCCCATTACCTTCATAAAAACTGGCGTATTTTCGGTTGCCCAGTTTATCCCACTGCACGAGCAATACAAATGCCCCCGAAGTTTCATAAGCTCCTGGTGTGGTCAGGTTGCTACCAAAGAAAAAGCC
>JACFNS010000124.1:1232-4071 GCA_019454705.1 Taibaiella sp.
CTGTATATATCGCCATCTGCCCCGGCTGTTATACTCCATCCATAATTGATACTGCTGTTGCCCCCATAGTAGGTACCCCAGCGGCGCACACCGCCGGGTGTCAATGATGCTATAAATCCTATTTTGTAACCACTTCCTATTGGGGAAAAACCGGTTTGGTAGGCTCCGTTGGTAGCAATCGTAGAGGTGCTCCCAGTTTCCCCTATTACATAAACATTACCATCCGCATCGCAAACCCCATCAAATATTCTATCAAACTCAGTTCCTCCATAATAAGTACCCCAGAGCCGGTTATGGTTTTTGTTAAATTTATTGATATACCCATCTATACCCCCCCCGAGCGTTGCCTGGTGGCTGCCTGTTGTCACAATATTGGAGTTGGCAAAGGTTGACCCTGCCAGGTAATAATTATCCTGCCGGTCGAACCATATAGCAAGAACACGTTCATAAAAATATGAGCCATAAATACGGTTGCCATTACGGTTGAATGCAGCGATATAATAAGGTTGGAGATTATTTAAAAAAGCGTTGGACGTAGTCTAGTTTTTATTGGTACCAAACACAGAAATTCCCCATCCCGAAAACCAGACATTACCCGCATTATCACAACTCACAGCATCTAACCTGCTACCGCTCGTATCACCATAATATGTGGCCCATTGCCGGGTGCCGTTACTGTCCAGCATCACCAGGAAGAGGTCAAAAGAATCTACCCCCGCATGGCTGGCCTGGTGAGCCCCTGTAGTAGCAATACCGCTGGTACTGGAGGTTTGTCCGGCGCAATACACATCCCCTTGCGCATTTACAGCTACGGCACTATACCCCTCTCTTCCACTACCGCCATAGTAGGTTGCCCAGCGCCTCTGCCCCCTATCGTTAAATTTCACAATTGCACAATCATCATTACCGGCATAATTGCTTTGATGTGCCCCTGTGGTAGCTATATTACTGTTGCTATTGGTAATAAAACCTAAATATACATTGCCGGCTGTATCAGTGCCTGCAGAACCTGTATTATCAAACCCAGCACCGCTTTGAGAAGGGAGTCCTTCATATCCCGCTCCACCGTAAAATGTTGACCAGCTTAAAACAGGGTCTATGACTAATATACCTTTATATGCATCGGTGCTGAAACTCAATTCGTTACTGTTTAATACATAGGCACTGGCTACTTCTTTCCCGCTCACCTGCTCATAGCTATACGGTGCTTCTTCGGTAATACTGCCATAGGGGGTTGTGGCTACAAGGGAGCCATCTACTAATTTCACCTCTGTAGCCCCCTCGTACCGTAGCCTTATATCGGCAGGGTTGCCGCCGGGGTGTACTATAAAATCATACTTAATCCCCCGCGAGGTTTGCCCCTCTATCTCCCCTAATAGTTACTTTGCCTATTTCCGCTATTTTGTGGGGAAGGGGGAGCCTGATGGGGAAGGTACGCTAACTTAATATGTATATCCTCCTTTCCAATTGATATTCCATCAGTTATGACCTCCACGATGGTGCGCTTGTCGTCATACGGTAATGTGTGCCATTTAGTGTATAAATCCTTTGCATCATGAAGAACTACCTCAGATGAGGTGTGTTGTACCCGCAATATGTCAATTTCTGCCTCCAGTGCCGGTAGGTGATCTACCAATTGCAGATACCGCTCTTCCATCGGTTTATACTGCTTGGCAAATACATCCTTAGTCATCTCATCCCGTGCCCGCATCCGTGTCAGCCCGGACATTTCCTTCTCCAACTCCTGTATCTCTGCCTGTGTTCGCTCTAATAGCTGCTGTTTTTCAGATAAAACCGTATCTATTCCGTGCATGTATTCAGATACAGATACATCGGTTAACAAGAATGACTTTAATTGCTCGTGATATATCTCATCAATATCTGAAACAGCAATTCGTCTACCACATCCTTTGCACTTATAAGTTGGAGTCTTAGTACTATGGAATACATACATGGTTTTCTCACAATCCTGACACGTAATATACCCAGCTAAGAGGTGTTTAGCCCGCGGCCCTTTCCGTTTGTGCTTCTTTAAGGATTCATCTAAGAGCCTGTTACATTCATTCCATATCTCCTCACTGACAATGGCAGGACAGGGACGTATTACCCAGTCGGATTCAGGCTTTAATCCCTTGCCTTTACCTTTTGAGTAGTTAACCCGGTGCTGGCCTTTGGCTACGGGATCACGAAGGAGTGTGTTAATGGTTGTGTCAGTGAATAGCTTGCCAGCTCGTGCCCGATAGCCTTGTTCATTTAGCACTCTGGCAACGGTCTTTTTACGCTTGAACTTGAGAAACAGTTCAAAGACGAGTTTGCGGATAGGGGCTTGTTGTTCGTCTATCACTAATTCATTGCCTTCCCAAGAGTATCCGTATGGAGCATATCCGCCAAGTCGCTTACCGAGCTTTGCCCGGATGGGGATAGAGGCAGTGATGCGCTCTACAATTTCCTCACGTTCCCATTGAGCCATTGCGGCTATCATGGTGTAGAAGAGCCTGCCTGCGGGAGTACTGGTATCTATGGCTTCCTGTAGAGAAATGAGGTCTGCGTCATATTCCTTAAAAATGTCTGCAAATTCCAGGAGTTCCTTCGTGTTCCGGGCAAGCCGTGCCAGTTTTGAGAATATGATACCCGAAATCTGTCCTTTGCGAATGTCCTCGAGCATACGCTTGGTTTCAGGGTATGCCATGACGGATTTACCGGAGAGTGCTTCCAGGTGGTACGTCTTAACTACCTCCCACCCCTTACTCTCTGCATACAGCTTAGCTCTCTTTTCGTGATGCTCAGGTGAATCTCCTTTAGCCTGGTCTTCTGTGGATACACGTATCCAGACACCTAC
>JACFNS010000124.1:4095-7287 GCA_019454705.1 Taibaiella sp.
TTTGTTACTTCCATGTACGAACTGTTTTAGATATGTGAACGAATATATCTTTCCGACAGTGGGCGGGACGGATGTCACATATTTAGGCTGGAAATGATTACAGTTGAGACGCCCGGGAAAGTAGCTCAAAATTACGAAAGTGATATTAATTGGCCAATATTTGCAGTTTGAATTACGTAGTATTATTTCTTGAAAATTTTGGAAAGTCCCTTTAGAACGTAATGAAGCATTACTGGGATATGTGGGGTTGTAAAGAGAATTTGATTTTCTTCTTTTGTTAAGCCATTATATTTCGAAAGTTTGCTCAATCCATACTCCTGAATAGTTTTTGTTATAATCGCATAGTCAACATCACCGTTCCCATTTTTGCGAATTTCAGAGATGAATTTTTTGTAATTAGAGTCATTAAATTGAAATACTTCTGTGATTTCTTGAGGGTTTTCACCCTCTAAAGCTTTAATAATCGCACCAGTTATCCCACCGAAGGCTCCTATAAGATAAGTAGGCTTATTGGAGTTCAATGACATGAGGGCTTCCTCCAAAACACCTGGCATTACACCGGAATATCCTTGCGATCTTCCTCCCATAAAAATTCGTGCGTCACTAACTTCATTCATTTCGGCTCTCATTTTTTCCAGAGATGCTGACCAGATCAACTTATTTTGAATAGAATCAGGCGGAAACCATGTTGATGAAATAGGCTTTGCAATTTTCGGAGGAGCAATTTTTTTGAATTCTACTCTGTTTTTTTTGAACTCTAATTCCTGTGTTTTTGAAATATTAAGATAGATTGGGTAGCTTGAGTAATTAATGAAGTGGTTCTTTCTATGTTGAGAACGGTCGCGATATTGAAAGGACAATTCAGAGAAAAGCAAAGTATAACCATCTTTCCTTAAATCTCCACCATATACCAACGTAGCACCCTGAACAAGTAAGTATCTTGCAAATTCTATCATAGCATCTTGTTGATGGACCTCCGAAAATCCTAGCAGTTCAATATCCTCACTTTCAGAGATTGACACCCCAATCTTTCGGTTAGTCAAAAATTTAGACTCATCTGTACGACTTGGAGTTTCTAAATCGTGTTTAATATGCTCACTTATGGAATCTGAAACACCAGAAATATTTGTTGTTTTCTTTGACATGGCTATACTATTTCTGAAAATGTTATTGGTGTTATGAATTTTGTTTTTGAATCAAGCTCACTAAGCACATTTAATTCCTCTGTGCCCAAAGGGGGATCAGGATAAACAACTATTCGCTTCTTTTTACTTTTCGTTTTTGTTTTACCTAAATCAATAAAATTAAACAGTTCCGGGGGACTTGAAATTAATTCCCAATCGTACTTTTTATCAACTCTATATAATTTAATCTCTTTTTCTATTTTTTCGGTAGAATACCGATTATTCAAAACCTGAATTAAAGCCAAATCAATTACATCGTTGAAATTATTATTCCATCTGATTGTCGGTACATTCCCTAAATATGGGAAACTTCTATTCTCACCCTTTTCGATATTATGAACAACTACGAGAGGTGATTTATTTCTCTTTGCAACAATTACCTCAATTCTGCACCATTCTCGGTTCGAATATTCATCTGAATGAAACACGATAACAGCGCTTGTCTTAAGGTTGGCCTTTATTTGAGTCTCGAAATCATAACCATCTGCAATATCATTCGCGTCGAAGAATGTATTTAATTTGAGGTTGTTTTCAATATGTGACCTGAACTCCTTTGCAATAATTTCTCCATCTAGTTTTGCATGACTCAAGAATAACTTTATGGGAGGGGGGATTTCTAAATTAGGGGTTGTATCCAAATTCATCATTAACCTGCAAAAGTCATGCAATAGTGTATTTCTAATCACTCTAACTTTTTCGTCGAAACTGTCATTTTGGTTCAATTTTACAAATTGGGTTTGTGACAATTCGCTCCCTTCATTTTGATATCGAGCATATTTACCCAATTCAACAGGGAATACTCTCGTATTAGCGGAAATGTTTTTTAAAATGTAGTCAATATAATTACACCAATTCTCATCATTAAACATTTCGTCGTCTAAAAGCAAAATAATTGCATTTCTGTCTGCTTCCTTAAAATCTATTTCAATAGGAAGGTTAGTAGTGGGGTCGTGTTTACTACGAAAAAAGACAGGGATTCCGATTCCACGACTCAGTGGTTTTTTAGAATCGCGGCAAAAGATGGAGTATATTTCATTAGCGTAATCTTTTCCTTGTGTAAACTTTGGATGCCAAGCGACATAAATATTCAATGGGCTCTTATATATGTTTTTCATTCGCATTCATCTTTAGTCATTTGTGGTATTGATTTATTTTCAATCATATCATCATTTTCTCTCATGGCAACTGCCTCCTCAATATATTCTTGCATTTTCTCTCTATCCTCTGTCCAATCTCGTAAAACTGCATAACCTGTTTGGGCATTTGCTTCTAATCTTTTGGGAATAGACCCACGTGTATATTTTTCAGAACCATAACTTGAATGGGTGGGCAAGAACAAGCCAAGTACACCAGCATATTTGTCACCAACTTTATAATCCAAAGCGCCTGAAATTTCCCAATCAACATGCTTTCTACATTTTGTCTTTTCTCCGATTAATACTACAAGGACGGTTGTATCCTGCAAATACCCGTTCTGTATTAACATTTTAGTATATTCAGGACTATTGTCTGGGTTAATGTCTCCATCTTTTACAGACTTACTTGTGATCAAATCATCGAATAGATTCTCGAACATGAGCCGATACTTTTCATCATCTTTGTGATAATAACTAACAAAAGCTTTTCTCTTTACAATGTTTTTTGGGACACTATACCATGTGAAAATTTGTCCGTCATAACTTGTATCACCTATCTTATTCCATGTACCGGTACTGTTTTTCCTAATTGAACAAAAAGTTTTACCTGCCTGTACCTGTGCCACCATCCAAGTACGTTTCTTTTCTTCTGGCAAAGCAGATAAGCTATCGCCATTGTCAGTATATACAATAACGGTTTCAATCCATCCATTTACTAGGGTGAGTTTTGAAATACAATAATCTGCCCACTTTGCCATGTCATTCAGATTAAATTAGTATGACCATTGCCTTTGTTCGGCAGGTCTATTGTAACGAAATAAAGGGTAAGAATTGTCAGGACTAATTCTGTCCCTTCTCAAAAAAGCCTCGTG
>JACFNS010000125.1 GCA_019454705.1 Taibaiella sp.
AAACATTAAAAAACTACATAGGACAGGTTTATTACGATACCCATACGCCTAATGTTATATTGCGCAACCTGTTTGAAAATCCGGGTTGGTACACTTCTTACACTCCCTACCAGGCTGAAATATCGCAGGGAAGGCTGGAGAGCCTGCTGAACTACCAGACAATGGTGAGCGACCTGACGGGCCTGCCACTGGCCAACGCATCGCTGCTGGATGAGGGTACTGCTGCTGCTGAAGCAATGAGCATGTTCTTCAGCGCGCTGAACAAAGACCATGATAACCCCGAGCGCAACAAATTCTTTGTTGATGAGGAAACCTTCCCGCAGACAAAAGACCTGGTTATCACACGCGCCACTCCACTGAATATAGAAGTGGTATTCGGCGATTTCAAAACCGCTGATATTGACAGCAACTACTTTGGTGCGCTGGTACAATATCCTAATGACAAAGGCGCGATAGTTGACTACCGCAATTTCATACAAAAAGTGCATGCCGCCGGCGCATATGTGGCTATGGCTACCGACCTGTTGGCACTTACCCTGCTTACTTCTCCCGGCGAGCTAGGTGCTGATGTTGCCCTGGGTTCTGCACAGCGTTTCGGTGTTCCCCTGGGTTTCGGTGGTCCGCACGCCGCTTTCATGGCTTCATCCGACGATTTCAAGCGCCAGATGCCCGGCCGTATTATAGGCGTCAGCATCGATGCGCAAGGCAACCGTGCATTGCGCATGGCATTGCAAACGCGCGAGCAACACATCAAGCGCGAGCGTGCTACATCTAATATATGTACTGCACAGGCCTTATTAGCAAATATGGCTGCCATGTACGCTGTTTACCACGGCCCCGACGGGTTGAAAGACATTGCCAAGCGCATCTCCGTACTGGCAAGCACATTAGCGCAGGAGCTGAAAGCAGCAGGTTATTCTGTATATTCTGAAACTTTCTTCGATACTATTGTGGTGAACGTACCACAGGCCGATGTTATCAGGGCACGTGCAGAAATAGCCGGTATCAACTTCAGGTACTTCGCTGACAATAATAAGATAATAGCTATATCGCTGGACGAAACTACAACTACTGCGGATATCGCCGACATTATCAACGTATTTATGAACAACGAAGACGCAGTGTCTTTCGATATTCATGCCGACCTGGCGCTGATGAACATTCCTACTGCGCTTACTCGTACTTCATCATACCTCACGCACCCGGTGTTCAACAGCCATCATAGCGAAACGCAGATGATGCGTTATATGAAGATGCTGGAGAACAAAGACCTGGCGCTGAACACCAGTATGATATCACTGGGTAGCTGCACGATGAAGCTGAACGCTGCCGCGCAGATGATACCGCTCAGTTGGTCGCACTGGAGCAAGATGCATCCCTTTGTTCCACGCGAGCAGGCAGAAGGTTATATGAGGATAGTAAAGGAACTATCTGAATACCTCTGCGAAATCACGAAGTTCGATGCTTGCAGCCTGCAGCCCAACAGTGGTGCGCAGGGCGAGTACGCCGGTCTGCTGGCTATACGTGGCTACCACGAGAGCCGTGGCAACAAACACCGCAACGTGATGCTGATACCTATTTCAGCACACGGTACCAATCCCGCTTCCGCTGTAATGGTGGGTTACAAAGTGGTAGTGGTAAAAGCGCTGGAAAACGGATATATAGATGTAGAAGACCTGAAAGCGAAAGCTGCTCAACACGCAGATAACCTGGCGGGTATCATGGTTACATATCCATCTACCTACGGTGTGTACGAAGAAACAATCAAACAAATAACTGACATCGTGCACGAGCACGGCGGACAGGTATATATGGATGGCGCTAACATGAACGCACAGGTGGGCTTAACAGCCCCCGGCCTTATAGGTGCTGATGTTTGCCACCTCAACCTGCACAAAACATTTGCTATACCGCACGGTGGTGGCGGCCCCGGCATGGGTCCTATTTGCGTACGCGAGCACCTGGCACCATTCCTGCCCGGCCACGTATTCAGCAGCCACGGGCAGCCCGGCCATGCTGTATCATCAGCACCGTTTGGTTCTGCCAGCATACTACTCATATCTTATGCATACATCCGCCTGCTGGGTGCGCAAGGTGTAAAAGATTCCAGCATCTACGCGATACTGAACGCTAACTACATGCGTGCACGCCTGAAAGATCAGTACGAAATACTGTACACCGGCAGTGGCGGCACATGCGCACACGAGTTCATCGTCGACCTGCGTCCGTTTAAGAAGACAGCGGAGATAGAAGCGGAGGACGTGGCTAAGAGGTTGATGGACTATGGCTTCCACGCTCCTACTATGAGCTTCCCTGTACCGGGCACTATTATGATAGAGCCTACTGAGAGTGAAGACAAGGCCGAGCTCGACCGTTTCTGCGATGCCATGTTGCAGATACGCGAAGAGATACGCGCCATAGAAGATGGTAAGGCTGACAAGAAAGATAACCCGCTGAAGAATGCGCCCCATACGCAGTTTGTAATTACTGCCAACGAGTGGAACCACGCGTACGGCAGGGAAGAAGCAGCTTATCCGCTGGACTGGGTTAGGAACAACAAGTTCTGGCCAAGTGTAGCAAGGGTGAACAACACCCACGGCGACAGGAACCTCATATGTACCTGCGAGCCGGTTTCATCCTACATGGAAGCTGAAGCATAAAAAACTAAAACGCCCCTCAATCGAGGGGCGTTTTTCTTGCACATTAAGGTAGCAGGTATTATTTTTCCGCTACCAAATACCTGATAATGAAGATATATAACCTAATCCTGTTAATCCTGCTTATTGTTTCCCTATCAGTTCGGGCAAATAATTCTCAACTAAGTGAAAAGATTGACATCCCCCAAACGGGTTGGGATAAAGTGCTGCAAATGTCTAACGGCAATACATTTCTCTTCCACTTTGAAGCACGTAAACCCATAGTGGTTAAGGTGTTCAATCCTGAAAGGAAGGAAATTAACAGCCACAGGTTTATTGGCGAATTGGTAGATGTTGTTGCTCTTGAAAACTCTGAATTGCACGGTATATATGAAATTAATGGCGAAGCTGTAATATTCATTAGCCAGGCAATTACAAACAGGAACACATTAGTAGCGCTAAGGTTCAATGGGGAGAATGGCAAACTCGTTAAAGAACATCAACTGGTAGCATCCCCTAGTTTTCAGAGAAAGAATGATTTTAGCCTGGTAAAGAATAATGTAACCGGTGGTTATGCTGTGTTTTGCATGAAAAACCTGGTTGTAAACCCCAATGAAACACTCAACCTACTCATATTTGACGAAAAACATAATTTGGTGAGGGATATACCCGTCACTGTAAAGACAAAAGACTACGACTACACCCAGCATGTAAGTACTACTATCGGTGACGATGGCTCAATCGTTGTGTTGCTGGACTGCAAAAAAATTGTGCATTACCCCGATGATAATGACCACTATATTACGGTATGTTATGTTGCCCCCGGAGATTCTGTGTTTTCAAACGCTATGACAAAACTGCCCAAACAGCTGGGGCCTTTATATGGTGTTTATACCTACAATGAATTCAGTAGTAAATTGAACGTGTTCCTTGTTAATGCTACAACTGTTTTACGCAATCATGGTCTGCAAACTTTGCGCGAGATTGTCTACACTCCATTCATGCTCTATTATAATAAATACAACCTGGGCGATATGAAATACAACCCCATTCAACATGCAAGAGCAAATAAAATGTTACAGGAGGCTACTGATACAATGCATCATACAGAGCCGGTGCCAATGCGGGTTTATACCAACGGTTTTGGTATAAACACTGTAATATCCGAAGAAAATTTTATGGGTGTGAAGTTCTCCAATGGCAATACCGTCGCCTCATGCATCGGAAATATTGTAGTGACTAAGCTGGGCGAAGACGGGCGTGAAATATGGTCTGAGATTTTGCCTAAAAGGCAGTTCCTCCTCAATACTCTTTCTGTCGATGAACTTCAACTGCGGGGGCAGAAGACTTACATGTTCAGGAGGAGAGATCCGATATCTGATTGGCTATACCAGTTTGCCTCTTTTTATTCTTTTACTACACCCAAAGGGGATTGCTATGTCATATACAATGATATGAGGTCAAACTTTGACCATGCACTGACTGATGCGCCTTACCCTATGTCAAGCTATACGGATAATACGCACCTCACAAACGCCAGCGCTATTTGTTATAAAGTAACTCCCAGGCGAGAGTCGTCAAAGCAATACCTCCTGGATGGTATCAACACCTCAATATTACCGGGCTCCGTTATGGTAGAAAGTGGGGACTATAATATTAAAAACAATACCTACGCCAGCCTCTTTGTAGTAATGGAGAATGGCGAAAATATGCTGAAACTGGGTTGGGTAAAAATGGACAATTAACTACTACTCCTCATCTTCAATCAACGCATTCCAAAGCATATCTTTCAATTCGGTGATGCCCTGGTTGGCTACCGATGATATGAAGATATGGGGGATGTCTGAGGGCAATGTAGCTGCAATAGCTTCTTTCAGTTCATCATCCAGCATATCGCTCTTGCTGATGGCAATAATGCGGCGCTTGTTCAACAGCTCGGGGTTGAACTGGTCCAGCTCGTTCAGCAGTATATCGTATTCCTTTTTATGGTCATTGCTGTCCGCCGGTATCAGGAAGAGTAGGGCTGCATTCCTTTCTATATGCCTTAAGAAACGGTGTCCTAATCCTTTGCCTTCGGCTGCACCTTCAATAATACCCGGCAGGTCGGCCACGCAAAAAGAGCGGTTATCCCTGTAAGGCACCATACCCAGCTGGGGCGTAAGCGTTGTAAACGCATAGTCTGCTATCTTAGGTTTGGCTGCGCTGATGGTGGACAGCAAGGTAGATTTACCTGCATTGGGAAAACCTACGAGGCCCACATCAGCCAGTATTTTCAGTTCCAGCAGCTTCCATCCTTCTGTACCCTGTTCACCCGGCTGTGCATATTCAGGTGCCTGGTTGGTAGGTGTGGCAAAGTTGCTGTTACCCAGTCCGCCACGGCCGCCGCGCATCCAAATAACCTCTTGTCCGTCTTCCAGTATCTCTACTTCCGTTTCGCCCGTTTCCTCGTCTTTACCAATGGTACCCAGGGGAACTTCTATAATTACATCTTCTCCCTCCCGGCCGGTGCAATTGTTCTTGCTGCCGTTTTCACCATCCTGCGCCAGTATATTTTTGCGGTAACGCAGGTGCAGCAATGTCCATAGCTGCCTGTTGCCACGCAATATGATATGCCCCCCACGTCCGCCATCGCCACCATCAGGCCCTGCCATGGGGTTGAACTTGGTACGCGCGAAATGTGAACTGCCCGCTCCTCCTTTGCCCGAGCGGCAAAAGACACGGATATAATCAACGAAGTTTCCTTTTTCCACTATGCGGGTTGCAGATATTTATCTATTTCCTGTGTAATCAGTTTGAATGTGGCAGCTATATCGCCATCGCCTTTCAACCTTACTAATTTGCCGAAAGCATCGTAGTGATTGGCAACTACTGAAGTTTTAGCATGGTATTCTTTAATGCGCTTGGTTATAACCTCTTCAGTATCATCGCTGCGGCCCGATGTCTGTCCGCGGCCCAGCAGGCGTTTTACCAGTTCTTCCTCCGGCACCTCCAGCGACAAAACCAGTTCAATAGAAGTTTCCTTAAACTCCAGCAGTTTATCCAGTGCCTCCGCCTGCTCTTTTGTGCGTGGGAAACCATCGAAGATAAATCCCCTCGCCTCAGGCATGTCATCTATCTTGCTGCTGATCATGCCTATTACTACTTCGTCAGGCACCAGCAATCCCTGGTCCATATATTTCCGGGCTTCCACACCCAATGCGGTTTGGCGGCTTACTTCATCGCGCAATAAATCGCCTGTTGAAATGTGTGCCAGTTTATAGGTATTTACGATATTCTGAGACTGTGTACCCTTACCGCTACCCGGGGGGCCAAATAAAATCAGGTTAAACATATACTATCCAAAAATAATTTTAAACATTGCAAAAATAAGCTTCCTGCACCATAAGCAGCTATAAGACTTCATTAATAAACAAAATAACGATGGGAGAGTAAGATTGTTTATTATGTTTTAAGTAAGCAGAAACAACATCCTGTCCACTGCTAATCAGTGGTAAACATAATAAACTAAATCTTCATTTCGCAGCTGTAAACATTTTTTTAATCTCCGCCCCATACTCCCTGTATTCACCTGGTTGCATATTATCAAGCGTCAGTTTACCAATAGCGTACCTGATGAGCCTGAGGGTAGGGAAGCCCGCAGCCGCTGTCATTTTTCTCACCTGCCTGTTTTTCCCTTCGGTCAACGTAAGCGCTATCCATGAAGTGGGTATGTTAGCCCTGTACCTCACGGGCGGAACGCGTGGCGGAACCTTAGCGTCAACACTTATCTTTTCAGCACGGGCAGGCAATGTTTTGTATTCCTTACCATTTACGTTGATGGCAACTCCCTGTTCCAGTTTCTTAATTGCTTCGCTGGTGATATCACCATCTACCTGCACCCAATATGTTCTGCTATGTGCAAATTTGGGTTCTGTCAATTGATGGTTTAAGATCTTGTCATTAGTAAGCAACAGCAAACCTTCGCTGTCATAATCCAACCTGCCCACAGGATACACATCCTTTGGTAAACCTTGCAGGTAATCCGCCAATGTTTCTTTATCACCTTCAGGAGAAAACTGGCACAGCACTCTGTATGGTTTATGAAACGCTATATACCGGAACGACATGAACGGGAAATTACAAATTGTGCAGTTTCTTAAAAGAAAGAGTCCGGCAGTTTTTTATTTCCGCCGGACTATTAGGATGGGTTAGTAAGCACAATCCTATCACAATATTAAAAAGAATTTCTTCTACTAAAAAAAATAATTAAAAGTTTTTTTTGAAATCTTTCAACAGGATGTGAATAAGTTGTTGGCAAACCAGTTGCTTTCCAGACAAAATTAAATACGCATTTCAGAAATTTTACCAGTCTTTTTCTACTTTAACAGGCACTGCCTTTCCTTGTTTCAATTTATCCTGCAGTTTCTTTTCCTCCTGTTGCAATGCGTTGAGCAGTTGCTCAGCCTGTTGCTCAGAAAGCTTGCTGGGCTGTGGTTGCGGGCGTTTATCTTTTTCTTGGTGGTGTTGTTTTTTATAAGGTTGGTGTTTTTGTTTGTTTTTGTTCTGTTGGGTGGTTTGTTTTTTGTTGTGGG
>JACFNS010000126.1 GCA_019454705.1 Taibaiella sp.
GTTTTCCTTGCACTCTCTTCTTGTTACCAGCTTTTTAGCAACCAGTTTATCTATCAGCCTGGATACGTTCGACATTTTCTGTATCATCCTGTTCTGTATCTCGTACAGGTTCATAGCTTCACCATGCTGCCCGCGCAATATTCTCAATACATTATATTGCGGTTCGGTTATGTCAAAAGGCTTTAAGATTTGCCCCATTTTTTGTTGTAACCATACGCCTGTAAACATAACGTTAAGGAACGCCCTGACATGAGGGTCCTTAATTGGCTTGGTAATTAAATGCTCTTCAACTGTAGGCATAACTATATTTTATAAAAGATAAGCGCAAGTACAAAAATAAATAATTATAGTATTTTCTTAATATTGTTCAAACAAATATTATGCTCAATATAGCAATAATCAACGGGCCCAACCTGAACCTGCTGGGTGAAAGAGAGACAGATATATATGGGAACATGCCTTTTGAAACATACCTTGAATCCCTTAAAACAAAATATACAGACATCAGTTTTACGTATTACCAAAGCAATGTAGAAGGCGAACTGGTGAACCACCTGCACGACTGCCGAGGCAAGGTACAGGGTATTATCTTCAACGGGGCGGGCTATACCCATACCAGCGTTGCCCTGGCCGATGCTATTGCAGCCATAGATATACCCGTTGTAGAAGTACACATCTCCAACATATACGCCCGCGAAGAATACAGAAAAACCTCACTGACTGCGTCTAAGTGCGTGGGTTGTATTACCGGTTTAGGGTTAACCAGCTACGAACTGGCCTTACAATACTTCATCCGTTCAGGCACGAAAACCTCTTAGGAAAGAGGCTATATCCATACGTTTTTTACCCTCCTGCTGCACCTCATCGGCGTAGAGCCAGCCATCTGCGGCTGCAAAACGCAGGTATGTTTTACCATCTGTATCATAGCTGCCCGGTTCTGAGTTATGGGTTGCATACTCAATATGTGACAGGTAAATCTTAAATGTTTTCTCCTGCAATATGGTAAACGCACCGGGGTATGGCGACAGCCCCCTGATGAGGTTATGAACATCCTGAACGGATTTCGTCCAGTCAATACGGGTGTGTTCTTTAAATATCTTCGGTGCAGCTTTCAGTTTTTCCACCGGTATGTCCGCCTGCGGTATTTCTTCCGGTTGGCCGGCTGCCAGCCCTTTTACCGTTGTTACCAGCAACTCCGCCCCTGTCTGCATCAGCTTTTCGTACAAGCTACCCACATTGTCTTCGGGCATTATATCCACCTTCTTCTGTAAGAGAATGTCGCCGGTATCTATCTCATGCTTCAGTTTAAAAGTGGTCACCCCTGTTTCCGTTTCTCCGTTGATTATCGCCCAATTGATAGGCGCAGCGCCCCTATATTGCGGCAGTAGCGATCCATGTACATTAATAGTACCCATCGGCGGCATATCCCACACTGCTACAGGCAGCATCCTGAAAGCAACTACCACCTGCAGGTCAGCCTTGTACGATGCAAGCTCTGCCAGGAAATCAGGGTTTTTAAGCTTTTCCGGTTGCAACACAGGCAGGTTTTGGCTAAGAGCGTACTGCTTCACAGCCGATTGTTGCAACTGCATACCCCTGCCTGCAGGTTTATCAGGTGCTGTTACTACTGCCACCACATTCGCCCCGGCTTCTATCAGAGCCTTCAGAGAGGCTACCGCAAAATCAGGCGTACCCAGGAATATTATCCGTAAATCTTCAAAAGCTGGCATAAGGCTGCAAAGCTAAGGCCTTGTTAATACTAATCACAGTATTTTAAACCTTTTAGGGCTAATTTCGTCTATCATCATATACACCGCGGTATAGATGCCTCATACGATTAATGAAACAGATGACAACCTGCTGCTGGCTTTCTTCCGGGACGAAGACACTAGGGAGTCCGCTTTTACCGCGATTGTAAAAAAATACCAGCAGAAACTATACTGGCATATACGCCGCATGGTAGTGGCGCACGAGGATAGCAATGACATTTTGCAACATGTATTCATAAAAATGTGGCATAACCTGGAGGATTTTCGGGGCGAAGCTAACCTGTACACCTGGCTGTACCGTATAGCCACCAACGAAACCCTTACCTGGCTGGAGAAAGAAAAACGCCGCAGGTCGGTCTTATTTGATACAGAAGAGGGCCTGCTGGCAGATAAACTGGAAGCCCAGAAGGGTTTTGATGCCAATAAACTGGAGTGGAAGCTGCAACAGGCCATACAATCACTACCTGAAAAACAGCGTATTGTGTTCAGCCTGAGGTACTACGATGAAATGCCTTATGAAGAGATGGCAAGAGTATTGAATACATCGGAAGGCGCATTAAAAGCTTCTTATCATCATGCAGTAAAAAAGGTAGAATCATTTATCAGGGAAAGTTAAACGAGAAGCGTTTTATATAGTCAAATAAACAATGACAAGTGAACAGGACATATTGAGTGAATTAAGGTCAATGAACAGCCCGCTGGCAGGGTTCAGCAGGAATACGCCATTTGAGGTACCCGAGGGTTATTTTGACAATCTGCCGGAACAGGTGGTGCAAAGGGCAAACAAAGAAATATTGCCAGCCGGCACCACTATGCCCCATATTGTTCACCCCGACTACTTTGACACCCTGCCGGCACAGCTACTGGCTACCATCAGGCAACAGGAGCAAAACAAAAAAACCGAAAAGCCTGTAAGACGTATCAACTTGTGGAGGAATGTTCGCTGGGCTGCGGCTGCCGTACTTATACTGGCTATCGGTGTAGGCTCCTACAGGGTATTTAACCCACAACCGGCATCGGTAGAGCAACAGTTACAAAGCATATCAGACGAAGCAATTATGTCTTATGTAGAGGATAATATTTACGCTTTTGAAACCGAGACGATAATCAATTATGTGAATACCGCTGATATGAATGCAGCGTCTATGCAAATCAACAAAAACGATATAGAAAACTACCTGCAGGAAACAGGTTGGCAATAAAAATATAGATTATGAGAAAGATTGGATTGCTTATACTGGCTATACTGTTCACCCTAAATCATACCTGGGCGCAGCCTGACAATCCCAAACACCGTGAGCGTATCAAGGCATTGAAAATAGCCTACATCACCGAGCATGTAAACCTGAGCGCTGAACAGGCGGAAAAATTCTGGCCGGTACATAACAGTTATGAAAAAGAATTGCTAACCCTTCACCGGGGTTTCATGGAAAAATACCGTACAGACAACCCCGGAACTGACCGCCGCACCGCACACGAATATATTGATGCGAACCTCGACTTCCAGGAGCAGGCTTTAGCCATCAAAAAGAAATATAAAGATGAATTCCTGAAAGTGATTTCACCGGAACAACTGGCAGACCTCTATCGGGCCGAACGCGGCTTTAAAGAAATGCTGCTGCGTGAGCTGGGCCGCAGACAAGGGCCACCTGACAAAAGATAATTACAATTTAGAAACAGGATGCCCTACATCATGGTAAAAAAGAAATTGCCAGTCTTCAGCTTTCCCCTGTTCTGCATATTGCTCTCGCAGGGCTAATGCTTTTTTCCCATCATAATCATACTTGGCGACGTATTTGATTTTCATTTGCTTCAGTTGCGGCGCTTCATCCCCGCCAAAGAAGATTTTATCCTTACCGTCATCTATCAGGTAAACAATGTGTTGCGGGCTGTGCCCACCTGAATGAAAATATTGTATATAGCCGTCTATTACGCCCTCAGCACCATCCAGCCAGTTGACCTGCGGAGAAGTGAGCAATGGCTCTATCTGGTCTGTATGGAAGGATGGATAACCCTGTTCCATAGCAAAGGCAACCTCGGGCCTGTATATGTAATAATCAGCCTTAGGAAAGGTATTCTTCACCAGCCCGTTTCTATCCTTGTACACCACACCGCCCGCATGGTCTTTATGTAAGTGCGACAATAATACTTTCGTCACATCTTCCGGCTGGTAACCCAATCTCGCCAGGTTGGCATGTATTTGCAGCGTTCCGTCTTTTTCATAACCCAGGCCGGTATCCAATACTATTACATCCTTTTCTGTAACTACTAAAAAAGGTTGTATCTCCACCAGCAAAGAGCCTGTGGGTCTGTCAGTCAATATATCATTATCCTGGTCAAACGGAACAAATTGTTTATCGTGCCCTACTGTAAATACACCTTCTGATAAGGGGAATACCTCTGCCATAAGGCTACAAAGTTAAGGCATCATCGTATCATTACCTGACGGTCGGCATCCAGCCGCAGTAGTATCGCCATCAATATACTGAACGACAGCAACGATGTACCGCCATAACTAAGTAATGGCAGTGTAATACCAATAACCGGCGCCAGGCCTATGGTCATAGATATATTAATGGCAAAGTGAATAAAGAAAATAGATGCCACACAATAGGCATAAATACGGCTGAATGCAGAACGCTGCCGCTCTGCCAGCACCAATATCCGCAACATCAGCCCTAAGTATAGCAATACCAGTGCCGTACTGCCCAGGAAACCAAACTGCTCGCCAATAGCACAAAAGATAAAGTCGGTGTTTTGCTCTGGTACAAATTCATTTTTGGTGGAAGTCCCATTCAGGAAACCTTTCCCCGTTAATCCACCTGAACCAATAGCAATCTTAGACTGCCATACGTTGTAACCCGAAATAGTGCCGCTCTTGCCCCTGTCTTCGGGGGCTAAGTATTCATCTGGTACATCCTGTCCCACGGTGGTATATATCCGTTCTACCTGGTGTTTCTGCAATACATTTTTAAATACGAACGGAACAATCAATTGTGAGAATATTACACAGATACCCCATATGCCTACCAGTATTATCGCCAATGTTTTTTCACGTTTCAACACCTTGCGCATGAGGAAGGCTGCAAACAATGCCAAACCTGTGACGATGTAAAACAAAGTTGTTTTTTCAATCATCAGTGTAGCCAGGGTAAGTGCGATGGCCGAGAACGCAATAATGAGTATGATATGAGGCAACCCCTCCCTGTACATCACCAGGAAGAAACATACATACACCAGCGCCAGTCCTGTTTCCTGCTGCAAAACAATTAATACCGCGGGTACCAAAGCCAGCGCTGAACCTATCAGCCGGTGTTTCAGCGTAGCAAAATTCGTTTCCGGTGAGGACAGAAACTTAGCAATTGCCAGTGAGGTAAATATTTTCGCCACTTCCCCCGGCTGAAATTTAACAGCGCCAAAGCCCAGCCACGAAGCTGAACCCTTTACACCCACACCTATAAAAACTGTAAGCAGCAGCAATATCAATCCCACTGTGTAAGACAGGTAAGCTACCGATGAAAAGAATTTACTATCCGTGAAAATTATGAGCAGGCCTGCAAATAGCGAAATACACAACCATATAAACTGGCGCATATGGCTTTTGCTCATCATAAAAATACTGGGGTCGGTGCTGCGGTACTCTACAGAGAATATAGCCAGCATACCAATAAAAACCAATACCAGGTACAACAGCAATGTGATGCCGTCTACCCTGCTGAAGACCGATTTGCCGCTATTTGTCATATCACTTTACTCCGTATGTTTTTTTAATCCACCTGTTTATCCTGATAGAATCATCAACACGGCGCAGGCTGTCGCTCATCCTGCTGCGCTCTACGCTCCGCTCCCAGCGCAACCTGTCTTTCAACCTTTGTGCGGCATCTATGGTGTACACATAAGGGTTAATCAGGTTAGCATTGTACAGCCTGGTTTCCAGGTGCTTCCTGTTGGTAGCTATGCTGTCCGTCAGGTATTTTTCCATCATCAGGCTGGCAACAGGCCCTGCCCATGTGGCACCAAAACCAGCATTCTCTACTATCACTGCTATAGCAATCTTCGGGTCTTCCCGCGGAGCGAAGGCTACGAATACTGAGTGGTCTTTCATTTTTACAACCTGTCCATCAACAATCGCTTTGTTTTCCACCGTACCGGTTTTGGCACATACGTTTACACCAGGCAGCATGGCTACCCTTCCTGTACCCCGTTCCACCACATCCTGCATACCCAGTGCCACAATATTGTACACTGTATCGGGTATATTGGTCACTTTATGCCTTACCTGGTATTTTTTCAAAATGGTGTCTTTAGCATTACCCCCTATAGATTTTACCAGGTGGGGCGTATAGTAATATCCCTTGTTGGCAATGATGCACATTGCGTTGGCAAGTTGAACAGGTGTCAGCGCTACCTCTCCCTGTCCCATACCTACAAACAGCATGTTGCAGGAGTTCCAGTTTCCCCGGTACATTTTGTTATAAAATGATGAATCGGGTAAAAGCCCCCCTTTCTCGTAAGGCAGATCCACACCGGTGGGGTGCCCAAAACCGAAATCAGAATAGTAGTCGTGCCAGCGCTGCACACCTTTTTTCACACTACTATACTTTTTAGCATCCACCATCATACGAAGGATATGCACAAAGTAGGCGTTGCAGGAGTTAGCTAATGCAACCCTGAGGTTTGCTGCGTGCCCCGCATTAGTATGGGTACAACCTATACGCCTGCCACAATTATAATATCCGCCCGAACAGGGGAAACCGAAGGAAGGTGAAATGACCCCCGCATCCAAAGCTACCAGCGCTGTCATAGGTTTTAATGTAGAACCCGGCTGGTATTCACCTTTTATAGCCCTGTTATACAAAGGCTTGGTGGCATCCTGGTCTAACCTGGCGAAGTTTTTTGAACGATGCCTGCCCCTCAGCAGGTTGGGGTCGTAAGACGGTGAGCTGATCATTGCCAGTATTCCACCTGTTTTAGGGTCAATTGCCACTACGCTGCCTATCTTATTAGCCATCAGTTGCTCTCCATAAGCCTGCAATTCCGCATCCAGGTGCAACTCCAGGCTTTTGCCGGCTATAGCGGGTGTATCCAGCGCCCCTTTGCGGTATGGCTCTGTGGGCCGGTTAAAGTTGTCGCGCTCCAGAAAGTGGATACCCCTCTGCCCCCTGAGCACGTCTTCGTAGGTAAACTCAAGGCCGTTGATACCCATGTAGTCTCCCTGTCTGTACGATGAATATTTAGGGTCTTTGAGCTTCGATGGTGAAATTTCTCCTATATAACCCAAAACTAAGGCGGCATGTGGATCGGGGTAGGTCCTGATGTAACGCTCACTCAGTTCAAAGCCCGGAAAGGCGTACATATTTTCCTGTAGGCGGGCCGTCTGTTCAGGTGTCAACTGCTCTATCATTACGCTCTTGCGGCGCGGCCCGTTT
>JACFNS010000127.1 GCA_019454705.1 Taibaiella sp.
TGAACACCTTAACCGCAGATGGTACTGCAATCAGCAAGGTTAACAGTACAAATATAGACCCCAGGAACGGACTCATACCCGTAACGAACATATGGTGCGCCCATACCAGGAATGCCAGTACTGTAATACCTATAAGCGATATAATCATCGCGAAGTAACCAAAAATAGGCTTGCGGCTGTGAGTAGATAATATTTCTGATGCCATACCCATACCCGGAAGCATGATGATATACACCTCGGGGTGACCCAGGAACCAGAACAAGTGCTGGTAGAGGATGGCAGAACCACCGATGTTTGGCAGTGCTTTACCTGCTATGAATATCTCTGACAGGTAGAAGCTGGTACCGAAGTTACGGTCGAATATCAGCAGCACGAAACCTGATAATAGTACTGGGAATGAAAGTACGCCCAGTACAGCAGTGAACAGCAGCGCCCAGATAGTAAGCGGCATGCGTGTCATGCTCATACCCTTAGTACGCATGTTGAGTATAGTAGAAATATAGTTAAGGCCACCCAGCAGTGATGAAACCACGAACAGGGCCATGCTTATCAACCACAGGTCCATACCTATGCCTGAACCCAATGATGCCTCTTTCAGAGCACTCAGCGGAGGGTAAGTTGTCCAACCACCTGAAGCGGGGCCTGTCTGTACAAACAGGGATATAAACATTACTATACTAGCCAGGAAGAAGAACCAGTAAGAAAGCATGTTCATGAAAGGTGAAGCCATATCGCGCGCACCTACCTGCAGCGGAATGAGCAGGTTGGCGAATGTACCGCTCAGGCCTGCCGTCAACACGAAGAATACAAGGATGGTACCGTGCATGGTAACCAATGCGTAATAGAATTCAGCAGACAGCTTGCCACCTTTAGCCCATTCTCCCAGGAACTTCTCCATAATCGGAAAACTTTCATCGGGGAAGCCTAACTGAAGGCGGAAAAATACTGACATCAGCGCACCTATAACCGCCCATATAATACCCGTTATCAGGAATTGTTTGGCTATTATTTTATGGTCCATGCTGAATATCCACTTGGATATAAAGTGCTGCTCATGGTGTTCATGCCCATGATGCTCTCCATGCGCACTATGCGTGTGCGCTACATTAGGTCCTTGAATGATAACGTCGCTCATTATTTGCACTTTTTTTGTTCCGTCGTTCCGGAACGATTACTTCATCGTTATTGCGTTAACACTATCAGTTTGTTGTTCAGGCTGCGCCGGTGCTGCCGGTTCAGCCGCCTTGTCGCCGGCATAATAAGGTTGTTGCATCCTCATCCATGCGTTAAACTCTGCTTCCGTATGCACTATCACAGTGCCGCGCATTGCGTAGTGGCCTTTACCGCACATCTGGTCGCACGAAATTTCATATACGAAATCGGGGTTGCCCGTAATTTCTTTCATCTCGTTGGTAGATACCGTAGGAGTAAACCACATAGTAGTGATGATACCCGGTACGGCATCCATCTTCATACGGAAGTGCGCCAGGCCCACATCGTGTATTACGTCGCGAGAACCGATGATGAGTTTAACCGGTTTACCTTTTATCAGGTGCAATTCACCATTCTGTAATACTACGTCGTCATGGTTGTTCTTATCTTTCCAGTCCTGTCCCAGCACGTTATCCGCATCGTTGGTCAGGCGGAAATCTTTCTTACCCAATACACCATCCTTACCGGGGTAGCGGATAATCCAGTTAAACTGCTTGCCCACTATCTCCACTACCATTGCATCTTTAGGTGCTTCCGAGGTCATCCTACCCCAGTTCCTCAAACCTACAATTACAAGCAGGGCCATTGCTATAGCCGGTATGGTTGTCCATATTACTTCCAGCTTGTTATTATGAGCCAGGAAAGTAGCCCTGCGGTTTTCTGAAAACTGGTAACGGAAAGCAAACCAGAACAGCAAAGCCTGTGTAAGGAAAAATACTATTCCCGTAACAATAAGCGTTATGTACAACATGCTGTCGTACTGTACACCATGGTCTGAGGCAGACACGGGCAACATCTTATCCATCAGATAGTCGTGACACAGCCAGATACCATACACACCTACTACGAAGAATATTACGAGCAGCCAGGCCATCAAACGGTTGGTCTGAGCTTTTGTTTTCTCTTCACCACGCAGTATACCTGCCAGTTCACTCGCCTTCGCAATCTGGTATATGATAAAAAATACCAGGCAGACTAAAAATATTGAAATAAATCCCGACATAGTCAGCTTATCTTAATAGTTTCTTTAAAATATAATTCAATTCTTCGTTTATCCTTAGCTTTCGTGCAATACTGCTTCTTTCAGCAAAGGATGGTTTTCAGGTATTAATGATGCTTTTGTCAATGTGTTATATACTACGAACATCAGCAATCCCGCAAATCCTGCAAATACACCCAGTTCGTACCAGTTCAGGCTCCAGTCAGCACCCATCGGGCCAGGCATCGCCATGATGAAGAAGTCCAGCCAGTGACCGAAAATTATCGCCATCGCCATGAAAGTAACTGTAAAGTAGTTACGCTTGCTGGGGCGAGACATCAACACCAGTATCGGCATGATAAAGTTGATGATGAATACTGAGTACCATATGAGGCCATAAGGGCCCTGCTGGCGTATTTTGAAATAAGTAGTCTCTTCTGGTATGTTACTGTACCATATCAGCATGTACTGCGCAAACCACACATAAGTCCAGAATATACTGAAGGCAAACATGAACTTACCAAGGTCATGCGTATGCTCTTTGGTTACCAGCTCCAGGTAGCCATGGTTTTTCAATGTCAGAACGAACAGCATAATAACCGCCATACCGCTCACAAACGCACTGGCGAAAGTGTACCAGCTGTACATGGTAGAGTACCAGTGAGCGTCGATGCTCATCAGCCACATCCATGGAGTAGTGCTCATTTGTGTCAATGCATATACCAGCAGGAATCCCGCAGACCATTTTACCATAGTCCAGTATATCTTAGTACTGTTCTTAGGCGCTTTTTCCTGTGCCAGTGATAAGGCGCGGAATTTACGACCGAAGAATGCCCACAGTGCTACAGTAACAATTGTGAAACCGGCAAACATGCCTTTGTTCAGGAAAGCTGATTTACCTTCCAGTATAGCGTCACCCTCGGGGTGTACCCAGTGATATATGGGGTTGTGTCCGTCAATATCCAGTCCGAAGGCAATGAACAATAATACCACAGCCGCTATAAGGCCGAAAACCCAAACATTAGCCCCGATTGCTTCGGGTACCCTTTTGTATGCTACTATCCAGCCACCTTGCGCCAGTGATGCCGCAGCCTGTATAAATACGCTGGCCGCAGTGATCATCACAAAGAAGACACTGGTTTGCAGCAGCACTATCCAGAAGCGGGTCTGGTCGTGATGGTCACCATTCAGTAGTGTTATCCCACCTATTATAAGTACCAGCACGCCAACCAGCATGAGTGCTATGCTCGTTGTTTTCAATCTCGCCGGAAGCTCAAAACGTTCGTTCATTGTATCTGCTATTAGAAGTACGTTTATTAATTCTTTTAGTGTGTGTCAGTATGAGTGGTATCCGCAGCTACCTCAGCTTGAGCTGTTGCAGCTTCTCCGGCAACGGCACCAAATGTAAAAGGAGCGCCGCCATTCTCAGACTGGAATTTCTTTATATAAGCTATCACCATCCAACGCTGTTTGATATCCAGCTGTGAGGCATATGAACCCATCGCGTTTTTACCAAACTTGATGGCCGCATACATTGTACCCGAAGGCATATTGATGTATTTACCATCTTTGAAGTTGGCAGGCATCGCGGCAAATTTACCGCTTACATACAACGGGCCTTGTCCGTCCAGCTTATTGCCATGGCATATGCCGCAATAGATATTGTACAGACGCTCTCCTTCAGCCATTTCGGCCTCATTGAAACGCAGGTTTGTTGTGAATGTTTTGTAGGCATTGGTATCACCTTCTACCAGGTGGTCAGGCAGTTCGTGCCCCATAGCCACAGTACCCGATACCGGCAGACGGCTTGTTTCGCCATCAGCAAAGTTGGGATTGTGCGTATAGGCATCGTAAGCCTGCGAATAAGTCATATCCGGAGCGTAGGTCTTACCGGGGTTGCGACGCTTTGCACCCGTGTTGCAAGCCGCGAGGCCCAGCCCTACCGCCAGAAATGCAATCACTATGCCTTGAGTCTTATTCATAAATTAATCCAGGTTCTTTATTCAAAAAGCTTTTTAAATTATACTGTAGCGTTCAGTTTTTCGTATTCCTCTTCTTTGTCGAAGCGGCCGTACCACCACTCGCTTTCAGCCATTTCCACTTTAGTTTCCATTGCACCGGTCGATTTCAGGAAATCTATTGCCTCCTGCTCAGACACATGCTCGTTCAGCTCCAGCACTACAACAAACAGGTCGTCTGTCTGGCGTTTGTGAAATACGTGTTTCTTAACACCGGGCATTATCTGGTTGAGGTAACAGAAAGTAAGCACCATACCTACCGCGGCAAACAGTACCGTAGTTTCGAACGTAATGGGTATGAACGCAGGTAATGCGAAGTGGGGTTTACCGCCGAAGTTGGTCGGCCAGTCGCTGGTAAAAATCCAACCCATGAAACCCAACGCTGTTGCCGTACCGGTGATACCATATATGAAACCGGCAACGTGCAGGTCTGTATCCTTGTGGCCCAGCGCTTTGTCTAAGCCGTGTACAGGAAACGGAGTATATACGTCGTGCAGCTTGTAACCGCTGTTGCGTACCTTTTCCACTGCGGGAAACAGTCCCGCTACGTCGTCGTAACACCCAACCGCGAATTTTTTTATAGCCATTTTCTTAATTATTCAATTTGACAATTAGTGGTGAGCCTGCTCGTGTACAAACTCTTCAGTGCTCTTCTCGTGTATCACTTCCATTTTCTTCTTGTAGCTTTCACCTGATGTCTTCAGCACGAACTTGATCTCTGCTATCGCAATTACAGGGAAGTATTTAGCAAACAGGAAGAAGCATGTGAAGAACAGGCCGAATGTACCCAGGTAGAAACCAATCTCGGGCCATGTGGGGCTGTAGTATGTCCAGCTACCGGGCAGGTAATCGCGGTACAGAGAAGTAACGATGATTACGAAACGCTCGAACCACATACCGATGTTCACTATGATAGACATAAAGAACGTGAACGGGATGTTGCGGCGCAGTTTCTTGAACCAGAACAACTGGGGAGATACCACGTTACAAGTCATCATCGCCCAATAGCTCCACCAGTATGGGCCAAAGATACGCCAGTGGAACGCAGCCTGCTCGTAAACAACGCCGCTGTACCATGCCATAAACAGCTCCGTGAGGTAGGCAACACCTACTATAGAACCGGTAAGAACGATTACCTTGTTCATAGCCTCGATGTGGCCGACAGTGATATAATCTTCCAGGCCCATAATCTTGCGGCAGACAATCAACAGGGTTTGCACCATTGCGAAACCTGAGAATATCGCACCCGCAACGAAGTAAGGAGGGAAGATGGTAGTATGCCATCCGGGAATAACCGAAGTGGCGAAGTCAAAAGATACTATCGTGTGTACGGAAAGTACCAGTGGGGTACTTAAACCTGCCAGTACCAGTGACAGCGCCTCGTGACGTTGCCAGTTTTTAGCAGTACCGGTCCAGCCGAATGATGCCAGGCCGTACAGGCGCTTGCGCAATTTTGTTTTTGCACGGTCGCGTACTGTAGCGAAGTCAGGAATCAAACCGGAATACCAGAACAATAATGATACTGTGAAGTAAGTAGATATCGCGAACACGTCCCACATCAACGCCGAGTTGAAGTTGGGCCACAGCGCACCGCGTGAGTTAGGATAAGGCAATACATAGAAGGCGTTCCATACACGGCCCATGTGGAAGATGGGGAACTGGCCCGCGCACATTACCGCAAATATAGTCATCGCTTCAGCGGCGCGGTTCACACCTGTACGCCAGCCCTGGCGGAACAGCAGCAATATCGCGGAGATAAGCGTACCGGCGTGACCGATACCTACCCACCATACGAAGTTGGTGATATCCCATCCCCAACCTACGGTGCGGTTGATACCCCACACACCAATACCGAAATAAACCTCCCAGAACACGGAGAATACACCGAAAGCCAGAAGGGCCACCGAGAAGAAGAAACCTACGTACCACATACGGCCCGGTTTCTGCTCAATAGGACGAACAATATCTTCCGTTACCTGGTGATAGGTCTTATCACCATCTACCAGCGGCTCCCTTACAAACGATTCGTACTTCAAATGCATAGCACGTTATTAGTAATAGTTCTTTTAATATTTTTCAAACAGCTTACGCCGAATTTATCCTGTACCCTTAAAATACTATCGGGTTCATCAATTTATCTTTCTCTTCATCGCCCGCTACTATCTCATCCGTATTGCGGATTACCGACAGGTAGTTTACGTTAGGCAATGTGTGTATCTGCTCCAGCACGTAGTTTACACGCTCTGCCTGCTCTTCTTTGCGCAGCTTGTATATAGCACTGTTCTTGTCAGCTACGTTACCAAATACTATCGCATCGGTAGGACAAGCTGTCTGGCAGGCTGTGCGGGCTTCACCATCGGCCACGGGGCGTCCGGCTTTCTTCGCGTTCAGCTTAGCCTCCTGCAGGCGCTGTACACAGAAACTACATTTTTCCATCACACCACGGCTACGTACTGTCACGTCAGGGTTCAGCACCATGCGTGTCAGGTCGCTGTTCATCTCATCGCGACGGTAGTCTTCGTACAGGTTACCCTCAAAGCTGTCAGCACCGTTCCAGTCCATCCAGTTAAAGTGACGTACTTTGTACGGACAGTTGTTAGCACAGTATTTAGTACCGATACAACGGTTGTAAGCCATTTGGTTCAGGCCTTCGCTGCTGTGGTTGGTTGCGTTCACCGGGCAAACGTTTTCGCAAGGCGCGTTGTCGCAGTGCTGGCACATCATAGGCTGGAACACTGTTTGTATCGTATCCGGATCATCAGGCATACCGCTGAAGTAACGGTCGATACGTATCCAGTGCATTTCCTGCGCTTTCAGTACGTGTGTCTTACCTACTACTGATATATTGTTCTCGGCCTGGCAACCCACTACGCAGGCACCGCAACCGATACAGCTGGTCAGGTCGATAGACATACCCCACTGTATGCCCGGCTTTTCGTGCACAGGATACAGGGTACCGTTTTTGCGGAAATC